>NZ_JAAHHU010001365.1:0-1386 GCF_010672095.1 Moorena sp. SIO3I6
GGGACCGGAATCCTGTGATTACGGTGAAGCGAGGCTCTAAAAATGTTTACGGTCATACGGTGGAGGTCAATGGCCCCTGTCGGGTGATGTATCGTCCAGATGATCCCCTTAAGTGTGGAGCACGGGTGTGGATTGAGACTATTTCTGATTTTGAAGTGATTTCAGCGTGATGGGTCAGCTGTTCAGTATTGAGATTGGGATACCTAAATTGCTCAAAGGGAATAGGGAATAGGCAACAGAGATACAATCCTGTGTACCTGATTAGGGTAAAAAAAACTAGATTAGCAAAAATCTCCCTATCTCCCTATCTCCCTATCTCCCTACTCGTGAAATTCTTAATTAGACCCATCAAACACTGGTATGCCATCATTTGATGATTCTGCTGGTGCAGGTGCTGGAATTTCAGGGCTAGTGTCAGGAAAACGTTCACCACTAGTTTTCGGTTGGGCTTGTGGTTTGGTAAAAATAAATTCCCTGGTGGGAGTAGGTGGTGAGGGTTGAGGGCTACTGGTCCATTGTGGCGCGACAGTATTAGCGATCGCACCATAGGTAAGATAGATGTGACCTAATTGTTTGCCCTGATACATACGTTTGGTAAATCGCCAACCAGGATCAAGAAAGATTTTGAGAAAGCCATTCGCCAAACCTCTGGTGCGGCCAATCTCAATGTCTGGGGCATTGCGGTCAATGCGGTGACTCCCTACTAATACCAATTCCCCATTCCGCTTAACCACTCTGAGCATATAGTCTAGGCCGAAGTCTTGACTATCGACCCGCATAGAATAGCCGTTGCTATCTGTACTGCGCCCACAAATTCCTGTAAAGTCAAAGTCGAGCAGCAGAGGATCTACAATAACTGGGTTAGTGCCACGTTCACGCCAGCACGCTTGCCAGTTTGCTATCTGCTCAATGACTAGTAATTGATATTGGTTGTAGCCAAAAGGGGCAGCTACTGCAATAAAATTGTTTTCGTTAACTTCGATGTTGTCAAAAGTATTCGCTGCTGCTGGATTGATAGCGCCTAAGGTAAGGCAAGAAGCTGTAGTGATTGCAGTAGCTGCTAGCCAGGGTGATGTGTTCATGGGTTTTACCGTTCCTAAGTTAGACCATTCCCAGTAGACGCTAGCACTAAAGAATTTGCTCCCCTAGTGATACAGTCAAATTATATCAACTCGGCTTGATGGAGAATATCGTAGGAAAAGAGAAAACGTCAGCAGTCAGCGGTCAGCCGTCAGCGGTCAGTAGTCAGCGGTCAGTGGTCAGCCGTCAGCTTATTTTATTCACAACCTGTTCGGTGTAGCTTCGCCTACAGCCAATAGCTGATAGCACCTCAAGTAGCGTGGCACAGGCTTCGACGCTAGGAGCTAGGGCATTAGCTGATTACTG
>NZ_JAAHHU010001366.1:0-1385 GCF_010672095.1 Moorena sp. SIO3I6
TTACGCAACGTGCCGGAGACGAAACCTTAGAAGAGTGCAGCCTTACAACAAAACCTGTTACCTTTGATGCATAGCCTACCAACTATAAAGGCTGCACTCTTCTTGCGGTAACTTCTAGCCAGTCTCTTGGCATGTTCTTCACGCTGCCTACTTATTTTAAGGTGCTGTCTACCTAGTCTATTAATTGCTTTTTTACGATTGGATGAGCCTTTCTTTTTTCGGGAAACCCGACGTTGATAAAATTTTAATCGTTTTTCGCCTTTACGATAGAATCTTGGGTTAGATTCTGAGTATCCATCAGAGTCGGTGTAGAACTCTTTTAATCCTACATCTAGCCCAACAGTGAAACCAGTAGCTTCTAACTGTTCCGAGTTATCTACTTTGACACAAAACTGAACGTAGTAACCATCAGCTCTTTTTACAATCCGAACTCGTTTAATTAGCTTTTGGTCGAAACGCCATAAGTCCCAGGTGCCCTTGAGTTTGACCTGTCCGATCCCTTTTTTGTCGGTGAACTTTATGAACTTCTTATCTGAAGATAACTTCCATCCAGATTGCTTATACTCAACTGACCTAGAATGCTTTTTAAAACGAGGGTAACCTTTTTTCCCAGGTACCTTTTTCTTGCAGTTGTCGTAGAACCGCTTAATAGCACGCTCTACATTTTCTACAGAGGCTTGACAAGCATGGCTATTGAGGTCTTTGACGAATTCAAACTCTTCTCTTAATTGAGTGTTATATCGATAGAGTTCTTTCTTCCCCGTTCCGCGATTATCCATCCAGTACCGAAGTACCTTGTTCCGGACAAAGCGAGCCGTTCTAATAGCTTCATTTATTGCTAATTTTTGAGGCTCTTTTAGAACAGCCTTGAACTCCATGACCAGCACTCAAAATCACCTCCTCGTTCCGCTCAGTTTGCTTACTATTATAGTCTACAATCTACTGTTAAAATTCCGGATTTTTAGGGAATAAATTCCCGTTCGGGCTAACCCCATAGATAGAATCTAGGGGCTTGCGCCCTCAGGTTTTTCGGTCAACCCAATCCGGAAAGAGGTATCCGGCAATGCCCAACCTAGTAGCACTTCCTCTCCATCAAGGTTAATTTTACCAAAAAAATTGGGTTTAAAGCCCCGTCCTTTTAGGACGGCTTTTTTTTTAAACTTTTTATTGACAGTTTGTACTAGGTGTGCTACTATACAATTCTAAATAATAAACTTTTAAACTAAATAGATACTGTCTAAACATAAGTAGGCAACGTAAAAAATATGTAGAGCGTACATATTGCGTAATTGGGTCTAACGACTTAAATGTTTATGAAAGATTTAGATAAAAAAGTATCTAGTTAAAGCGATGCAGCGCGGTCTTGGGGGTTTCCCCCACTCGAG
>NZ_JAAHHU010001367.1:0-1382 GCF_010672095.1 Moorena sp. SIO3I6
GTGAACATCGGATGCTAGTTCAGCATGCCAAGATGGCTCATAGTATGGGCATCCCTGTGGAAAATACTGTGATTACCGACAATGGGGATGTGGTGGAGTTATCTGAGGACAGCATTAGTATTACAGGTAACGTCCCCTCAGGTATTGAACTGGTAGACCGCACTGGTATTGTTCATGACAATGTTATGAAAGAACGTCAGCAGTTGGCTGGAGATGGAGTAGTGACTGTAGCTGCAGCAATCAGTTGGGATGGCAAACTCCTTGCCAAGCCAGAAATTCATCTGCGGGGTGTGGTCTCACCGTTAGAAACATCCCTCCTGCAACAGTTGGTGATCAAAAGAATTGAAAGGACATTAAGCGATCGCTGGTCAGATTTTGATAAATCCTTGACAGAGAAACCAACTGAAATTGATTGGCAAGGCTTGCAAAAGCAAATTGAAGCTGACCTCCAGCGTTTAGCTCGCCGGGAACTCAGGAGTCGTCCGCTGATGGTGTTCTTGCTGCAAACTCCAGAGGAACCACCAGTTAAGGTCACAGGTACACGGCGTCGGCGCTCTACTGCCAAGGTGGCATCATAAGCAGAAGGGTGAAGGTTCGCCCTTGGCGTCCTTTTTGCCTTCTTTTCGTACTTAATTCCCAAAAAGACTGACTTCAACACTCAGGAAACAACTCAATGTTGAAGTCAGTCTTTTTTTTTATGACATTAGAGGCACTGATGAGTTATTCTAATCAGTGTGATGAGTTATTCTAATCAGTGTGATTACTCAATCCCTATTGCCAAATTGCCAAAGTTCCGTAAGACTTACCAAGCTTGGTCATTACCGATCTTGGCAGCATATCAGTAGATGCAGTTAATTTCACAGATCAGCTAATTTAACAAATACGCTAGTACACATTTAACTGATCTATTGGAATTGGTAACAGCTTTTTGGCAGTTGATGCTTAACCCTTAACAGTCAACTATGCTTTAAGCGTGCTGCTTTCAAAGCTCCGCATTTTGCCAGCTATCAGCTTTGATGCCCCTGTAGCGAAGGAGCTGACGCTGGAGTACTAAACCAAAACCTCAGTTTATGTGCCTCGGAACTATCGCGCACCAATGGCTCCAATTGAGTAGCGTAAATGGGTATTAGCTTACCTGGTTTACACTAACTTAGTCATGTTTGTGTAGATTGACTATATATATTTAATTCGATTTTAAGATCAGCTGCTGATATCCAGCGGCGAAAAGACCCTATTCCAATAGGGATAGGGTAAGGACAAAAAAAAGGCGGTATGCCTGTAATAACCACCAAGATCGGCTCTCCTCAGGCAGAGGGGGGGTGTTATCTTGCTCTGGCAAGATATACATAAAAATGATCCTCTGTCAATCCGGTATGAGAAAG
>NZ_JAAHHU010001368.1:0-1382 GCF_010672095.1 Moorena sp. SIO3I6
TGTTATGTTTTAAATGCCTTATTCTTGGCCTATACTGAACTATATAGTTCAGTATTAAGTCAGTGGTTGGGATCAGCAGTGTTTGTAGGTTTACATTATTTTATTGGTAGTCTGATCTCTTCTTTACCAGAAGCGAATGTGGCAATAAAAAACTATGAACGTCTAACTTCACCGGATCTAAATACAGCCCTAGCATCAGCAAGTCAATCGAATATGACTAATCTTGCCCTGGGATGCTTGGGCTGTATTATCGCAACTATCTTGTTACTGACTGGACTAAGCTATAAGTTGTAAATCAAACTTCAGCCTTTAGCCTTTAACCTTTAGCAATCAGCTATCAGCTATCAGCTAAAGGCCACGCTACTGTTCTCGCAGCACCTCAAGTAGCGCAATCGGTGCTTTTAGGTGCGACAATAAGCGCGAATTTAATTCTTAATGGTAAGAGCGTACCTTTGAATAAAATAAACTGACCACTGACGGCTGAATGGTTACCTTTAGGCTTTAGGTGCCTGTGGCTTTAGATAAGCGATCGCATGATAAGGGATCATGATGGTCTGCTGATCTTGAGTGATCAGACACAGGCAGTTTTGATCTTGCCAGCACAACTTCCCCTTGAAGGAATCCCCAGTGAGAAGTTTTAGCTCTAGGAGTTGTTGGTCTTTGATATAGCCTTGAATTTGACTAATACTGGGCAAGCCGGTATCGAATTGGGCCATAATCACAAAAAATCGTGGGATGTGTGGGAACCCTAACAATCATAACCAATCATACTTGGCCAGGAGGGTTTTTGGCGTTTTGGGCAGCATGATCAGAAACAGTATTGTGACTTCTCCCGACGCCGAATCAGAGATTACGGCGCGGGCTTCTCAACCTCACGACTGAGACTTTCTGCGTAGCACTTACCTGTGAGTTACACTCACCCGGCAGTACGCTATCAGCAGACAGTTTCCTTTCCCCGTCGCCCACGGGTACTTTTTCCAATCCTCGCAATCTAATCACCTGAGCCGCTGCATGATCTCTATGAGTTCGATAGCCACATTCAGGGCAGATATGTTCTCGTTGACTGAGCAGTTTCTGTGCAGTTGCCCCACACTCTGGACAGGTTTGACTGGTTCCACTAGGATCTACTCTTTCAAAGTAGCCACCTCGTTTCCAACAAACCCATTTGAGTAAGTCGAGGAACTGTCCAAAAGAAGCATCAATACACTCTTTTCGTAGCATTCCTCTATTGAGTCCAACTGTGTTGAGATCTTCGGCAAAGATAGTCTCTGCGTGGTCACACAAAAGATGTGCGGTTTTCAGGTGAAAATCCTTGCGAGTATTGGCAATTTTATGATGTAATCTTGCCACCAGTACTTGTGCTTTTGAGTAGTTCTTAGAAA
>NZ_JAAHHU010001369.1:0-1381 GCF_010672095.1 Moorena sp. SIO3I6
GTGACTTCAGGAACCACTGTAACAGTACAAGTCACCATTGAAGAGCAAACCCCCATTACCTTAGTTTTACCAATCTTGCGACAATTGACTGGGATTTATTAAATATATAAAGGGAACAGGGAACAGGGAACAGGGAACAGGGAGCAGGGAACAGGGAGCAGGGAACAGGGAACAGGGAACAAACATTCTCTCAATTGATTTAGGATTGCTATATAACAGCATCAGCTGTGAAGTACCCCAACCTGCAACGCTCTCGAATGCGTTCGCGTAGCGTGGCCGTAGGCCACAGCCGACGCGGGGCGCGTTCGGGTTTCCCGCGCGCGTCCCCGATGCCCTGATTGACTGACAAAACTCCTAAACCCCTTGATTTTACCTAAAACCATTGCCAGGGTTGGGTTTCACTATCTTCAAGCCAATCTACGAAGCCAAAAAAGTCAATCAATCAGGGTATCTGACATCATTAGGATTTTATCTAGAATACCTGACCATCTGGGGAAAAGAGGGCAGAATTAACCCTGCACTGACCATTGCGATCGCAATCGTGCCCTCGTAAGGTATTGAGCAAATTGCCTTCCTTATCCCACAACTTAGCCGTTTTATCCTGTGAGGTAGTCACTATTGTGTTGCCATCTGGGGAAAATACAGCAGAATTAACCCTAGCAGAATGTCCGGCTAAGGTAGTGATTAGCTCCCCCTTGAGATTCCACAATCTTGCGGTGGTATCCTCTGAAGCCGTGAGAATTCTACTACCATCCGGCGAGAATACTGCACTAGTCACAGCACTCCTATGTCCCATATTGGCAGAGTAAAAAAAGGAGCGGTTATGAATTGCTGAATGGTAGACTCTACTCAGTACTTCTGAAGCCTGAGGCCCTTTCTTGTTAATCTTATAAGCAGCCTCGGCAAGGCGTAAAGCCATAGTAGGGTTTTTCTGGTTTTCTGGTAAAGACTCCTTTGCTTCTGAGAGAAGATAGTTTATTGTAGCAACTTTAGAGTTAATCTTAGCCCACGTGTTAGTCAACTTATTTTGCCTCTTTTGTTCAATTTCATAGATAAGAGTGCCAACACCCGCTACAAATGCTAGAATAACTCCGACAATCAATAATTTTTGTTTTCTAACTCTTTTCTTGTATTCTGCTAGTCGTGCTTTTGCTTCCTTTGTACGTTCCTCCTGCAACCCTAGGATTTCTGCTTCAGGCTAGAAGCCTGTGCCACGCTACTTGAGGTGCTATCAGCTATCAGATCAAGTACTTTACTCTCCTCGGGATACTTGATCAAGACCACTTTCCAACAGGTCGAGCATTTCTGTTAGCCATTTTCTAGCACTTTCTTCAGTTTCAAAATAGCGATTGGCATAGTCACCCACATCTTTCCAGGGAAA
>NZ_JAAHHU010000137.1:0-14150 GCF_010672095.1 Moorena sp. SIO3I6
TCCCCATCTCCCCATCTCCCCATCTCCCCATCTCCCCATCTCCCCATCTCCCCATCTCCCCATCTCCCCATCTCCCCATCTCCCCATCTCCCCATCTCCCCGCGCCCACTCCTGTGATTCCCTCAAAGAGTATAACTAATTGTTGCTACTACTACCCAATCGTGATCGTGAGTTTCCCCTAAGGCATAGTGAACTGTACACCATTCTCCAGACAGATTGAAGTTAAGATGGTAAGTTTTGGAATTAAGCAGTTGAGTGGCAAACAAGTTTCTCAAGTCTAACTCGAACTTGCATTCTGTTTGGATTTCCTCTAATCCTGCTCTTTCTTCTGACAATTCTTCTTGAACCTCTTGGTATTGTTCCGTTGATAAGTCTCCTTCTTCCTCTAACTTTACTAGTTCTTGTTCTAGCTGTGCTATTGTTTCCTGATACTCTTCTATCTCGGTGCCGTAATCATCTCGAACTCTAATAAATTCATTGATTTCGCTAATCTCTAAAAATCCCGTAGTATCCAATAATTTTTGGATAACTTCATTGCGACTAGTGGTGATCACTACCTCGAAACCTCCCAAAGTTAATTCTTCCTCTGCTTGGGCTTGATGAGTAATTTGATTGGTGATAGATTTGATTTGCTCAACCAGTGCAGCGGTATTGTCTTGGAGAGATTCTAGATCCGGAATCATAAATTGTGGTGATGAGTTGCACCGCCAACTTTGTTTGATACCTAATCCAATTCACTCTCCTGCTGTTGATGAACCAATTAGCATGGGAATTCCTAAGGAGCCAAAGACACTTTGTTGAAGGGGAAATCCCTCTTCCAATTCTTCTGGTAGTGTAGGAAGGCGATAGCCATAGATAGTTAACTCTGACAAGTTAGCTTGCAGCAGTGCGATCAGATTTTGGTAATGGTCGCTCACAGCTTGAGATTGGGTTGCGCGAATCTGACTGAGAAACTCTTCAGGAGCAAAGGGCATAAGACCGGTGTTATCCACTAGAAAGCGTTCCACTGAAAAGGGACCTTTATCTTCTACTTCCCAAGGGATAATTATATAAGGAGCGTCACCAACTAGGCTGTAGTATTCATCTTTGGTTAGTTCTTCAAGGGTAGTAACAATTTGCTCAGTTTGGGGTTTCATAATTAAGGAATTTTTAACGTAGGGTGTTAGTAAGCATTCAGCCGTCAGCTGTCAGCCATCAGCTATAGCATTTTTAGTTGAGAGGTGAAACTATAATTAATGGTCAAAGGGAATAGGGAATAGGGAATAGGGAATAGGGAATAGGGAACAGGGAACAGGGAAAAGACAAAAAATCGGTGTGTACTTCATTAATAGGAAAACGGCTGTATGATAAATCAGCATTTGCTTTCATGAGATAATTTTAAATTATAGCGTTTCTCGCAGTTATGAGGTACAGTCTTCTTTGACGTTGATTCCCTGTGTTGATGCAGGACATCCCTATTCCCTATTCCCTATTCTCTCTTCCCTGTTCCCTGTTCCCTGTTCCCTGTTCCCTAAAATCCAGAAATTTTTTCCTCATAACTATGATAATTGCTATATATCTTAGCAAAAGCTTGATATAATTGATCATACTTATGAGGTAGATTTAATTTTATTACTACCTAATCCCTACTCCCTAAAATACCAAGGGTGAACTACATCCTTACTGACAAATGCCACGAATTATAATGTATTTTATCTGAACTAGTCATGAGTTTTAATGCAGCAAATTCTTATGGTCAAGATTTGAACGAATCTACCGCAGGACGTTCCAAGATTATTTCCTGTCGTTTTACGGATGTGGAACAGTTGACTGAGTTCTTGACCTATAGCCAAATGCAAATAATGCAGCTTTCTTGCGGTTCGTTCCAAAGTGAGTTTTTGGGTCTCCAGATTGGTGATTTATATTTCACACGTATTACCGCCAATCAATCGGTTCAAGCAATAGGTCCGAAACAGCAGGGATATTTAACTTTTTCGTTGGTTTGGGCGGCCAGTTGAATTAAACAACTAGGGATTAGAGATAGGATGTCGAAGTTTGGTATTGCTTCGGCATCCTATCGTACAAAAAAGAGCAATAACTTGATAGGGTAAACAAGGCACAGATAAGTTATTAGGTATATTTAATGAATTGGAACCGTATTTGGAAAATAGGGGTAGCAGTTGCGATCGCCCTAGTTTTGGCCATCGTTGCGTACCTGGTGATAGCACAACAGAATCGACCCATCCCGGATATAGGCTCTACAGGCACCAGTAACCCGGAGCCAGAGGTTGTTGACTCAGATACAGAGCCTTTTACTCTACAACTGCTCCATGCTTCAGATTTTGAGGCTGGACTGGCCGCATTGGAAGATGCTCCTCGGTTTTCCGCCGTCCTGAATGCCCTCAAGGAGGACTACCCCAATACTCTTGTCCTCTCCTCTGGAGACAACTACATTCCCAGTCCGTTCCTGTTTGCTGGCAGCGACCCTAGGTTGAACGACACCCCTGTGGGAGAAGCTAGTATTGGTCACGCCAATATCGAAATCCACAATCAACTCGGTATCCAAGCTTCGACCTTTGGGAATCACGATTTCGATCTCGGCAGCAAGGAAGTGCGGGATATCATTCAACCTGATGGATCTTACCGTGGGGCGCTGTTTCCCTATCTCAGTGCAAACCTGCATTTTAGCACAGACCCTAACCTATCAAGCCTGATCAGTGCAAACGGTCAAGAAGTCAGCACCATTCCGGCAGGACAAGTTGCGGGGACTGCAGTGATTACCGTCAATGGTGAGCCAATTGGTATTGTCGGAGCAAGCACACCCCTTCTGCCTACCATCTCTTCCTCTGATGGAGTGACGGTGTTCCCGGAAAATCCCACAGACTATGACGCCCTGGCTGCTAAAATCCAAACTGCGGTGGATGAATTGACGGCTACGGGCATCAACAAGATTATTCTCCTGGCTCATATGCAACAGTTGACCATTGAGCGGGATGAGTTAGCCCCTCGTTTGCGGGATGTAGATATAATTGTGGCGGGAGGGTCTCACACCTTGCTGTCTGATGCCACCGATCATCTTCGGCTCGGAGATACCAGTGGCGGTTCCTATCCTATTATCAAAACCAATGGAGATGGAAACGCGATCGCTGTTGTGAACACAGATGCCACCTATAAGTATGTGGGTCGTCTGGTGGTGGACTTTGATGCAAACGGTATCATCATTCCCAGCAGTATTGACCCCAACATTAGTGGAGCCTACGCCACAGATGATCAAGGAGTTGCAGCGGTAGGAGGGACCCCAGATCCAGAGGTTGTAGAAATTACCAATACCCTGGATGAAGTGATCAGTACTCAGGATAGCAATATTTTTGGCAATACCAAAGTTTTCCTGCGGGGCGATCGCGCTTTTGTCCGTACCGAAGAAACCAACCTGGGTAACCTAACCGCTGATGCTAACCTGACCTATGCCAAGACTGTCGATGATACAACCGTGTTTTCCTTCAAAAATGGAGGTGGCATCCGTTCCAACATCGGGGTAATTAGCGCTGCTAACGGTGGCATCGACCCCAATGACTTTGAACTGTTGCCCCCAGCAGCCAATCCTGCGGTGGGCAAGGAAGAAGGGGAAGTTTCCCAACTCGACATTACAAACTCCCTCCGTTTTAACAATGGACTTACCCTGTTTACCGTCACGGCAGATCAATTGTTGCAAACCATCGAGGATGCGGTAGCAGCAACAGCTCCAGGTGTGACTCCCGGCCAGTTTCCCCAAGTCGGTCGGCTTAAATTTAGCTTTGATAGCACTCGTCCTGCCAATGATCGGGTTCTGTCTTTGGTTGTCCTGGACGATCAAGACCAAGTTATCGATGTAGTGGCTCAGAATGGTGAATTAGTGGGGGATCCCAGCCGCACGTTTCGTGGTGTTACCATTAGCTACGTGGCTGATGGCGCTCCCTTATCCACCTTCTTGAGTGCCAATCCAGCTTTGTTCAATCGGGTCGATTTCTGGGGTGAGCCGGATAGCAATGGCGATGGGGTTTTAGATCCTGACGAAGACCTCAACAAAAACGGCATCCGAGATGGTGCGATCCCTGAACCTTTCCAGGGTTTTGCCAATTTTGCCTCCTTTGGTTCCGAGCAGGATGCCCTAGCCGAATACCTCCATGAATTCTTCCCCACCGCAGCTAATGCCTTTAATCAGCCTGATACTGACCCGGCATTGGACGAGCGAATTCAAAATCTGGCTTTCCGGGAAGATACAGTAATTCCCGAATAACCAAGCATTGCTAAATCAAGGGATGAAATGATTGGGGTGGGCATCCTGCCCGCCCGAAAATGAAACCCACTGGACTGACACAGCTAAAATGGTGCTTTAGTAAAATCCCTAAATCCCTTGTCAATTAAGGTTTTTACCAAAAATATATTCTACTACTTTAGCTGTGTTAGTCCACTACTCATTATAATGGTTCCCCTTTGTTGCGGTAAGCATCCCGCTCACTATTGAAGGATAATAGTGCTAGAAGTTGTAGAAAAAGTAATGGCTGCCAAAGACCTATTCCATGATGCTGTAAAAGAAGCACTCCAAAAAGACGATTGGATTATCACAGCAGATCCCCTAAAAATTAAGATTGAGGGAGTTAAGCTTGAAATAGATTTAGCAGCAGATAAAGTTATAGCAGCTCAAAAAGCAGAACGAAAAATAGCAGTTGAAATAAAAAGTTTACTCAATACTTCGGCAATTACCGATTTTAATGCTGCACGCTTTTCAATTTTTAAACTATCGCCTAGCATTACAAATGAGCGAATCAGATAGAATACTTTATCTGGGAGTTCCTGTTGATACATTTGAATCATTCTTCCAAGAAAAATTGCCCCAAGAAGCCGTTAAGGTTTATCAAGTAAAATTACTCATATACAATCCTGTTGAGGAGGTAATAATTCAATGGAAAAATTAGAAAAGTACCGATTAATAATTCGCAAATTATTAACTAATCATGCCAGGTTAGAAGCGAATAATTCAGATTCAGAGATTGAAGGTCAACTTATTTTTGACACAGAACATGACCATTATCAACTTCTAGATATCGGCTGGGATGGACTCAAACGAGTTTATAACTGTTTCATCCATTTAGATATCAAAGATGGTAGAATTTGGATTCAGCGAAATATGACAGAAGCTGATTTGGCACAAGATTTGGTGGAAATGGGTATACCAAAAGACGATATTATTCTCGGTTTACATCCCAGTTATAAACGTCCTTACACAGGCTATGGAGTGGCTTAGTGATATTCAGCTTATGGGCTATGGGCACGGTACTTGAGGTGCCATTGGTCTTTGGGCAACGCCTGATAGCTGAACGGATCGCTGACCGCTAAATGCCTACGTACTAATAGCTTTTCTGACTCAACAATGAAGACTCCTTGGTTAAAATCACTTCTCTTCAAACTTTTCCTCAGTTTCCTGACAGTATGCCTAGTCCTTTGCACTGCCACACAAGTCAAGGCATCTCCCACCGTAAATAGCTGCCCTGAAGGTATGACCTTAATCCCTGGCGGTACTTTCAAGATGGGTTCCGACGTTTACTATCCTTCCGAGCGCTCTGCCGAAGATGTTACCGTTGAGAGCTTCTGCATCGATAAATACGAAGTCACTAATGCCGAATTTGCCAAATTTGTCAAGGAAACTGGTTATATTACAGTAGCAGAGCGTCCCCTCTCCTCCGAACAGTTTCCGGACTTAACAGAGGAGCAACGGGCACCTTCCTAGTCTTTCAGATGCCGGACAATGGGGTTAGACCAGTGGGTTACCTGAGCTGGTGGAAGTGGACTCCTGGGGCTGACTGGCGACATCCCTTTGGTCCGAAGAGCAACATTAAACGTAAAAAGAACTATCCCGTCGTCCATGTTGCCTATGAAGACGTTCAAGCCTATGCTAAGTGGGCAGGGAAGTCAGTACCCACAGAAGCCCAATGGGAATATGCCGCTCACGGTGGAATGGATGATGCTACCTACAGCTGGGGTGAGCAATACTCCGCCAAGAAGGCGAATACCTGGCAAGGATTCTTCCCCTTTTTCAACACCAAAGCTGATGGTCACACCGGCACTGCACCTGTAGGTTCTTTTGAACCAAATGGTTATGGTTTGTATGACATAACTGGTAATGTCTGGGAGTGGACTTCAGATTGGTATAGCATCGGTCACAATGGCAAAGCCCACAGCCTTAATCCTACAGGACCTAATCAAAAAGAAAGCTTCGACCCGAGAGAACCGGGTGTTGCTAAACATGTAATTAAAGGCGGGTCTTACCTGTGTGCTCCTAATTATTGTAGTCGCTATCGTCCTGCGGCTCGGGAGTCTCAATCACCGGATACAGGAACGACTCACATTGGTTTTCGCTTGGTCAAAAATTTCACACGACTATGAAAAAAGATCAATTGCTTAAATTAGCCCTGGATGTGTATGAAAAAGAGTGTCAATATTTGAAGGAGTTGGCAATAGATACAGACCAGAAAAAATCGAGGGGTACATTTTCCGTTCCAACCACCTGTTACGCAGTAAAAGGAAGAAAATATCACTTAAATGCAGCAGAAGTAATCATTACTTATGAACAGATTATGTATGCTACATTGTCATACTTTTTTATTAATGGACTGTATGAGTTAAAAACTATTCCCGTTGATTATTTTTTTCCTACTATCGTCGATGAAAAAACCTTAATTGCGAAATTCAATACTCGCTTTTTGAAGCCAGTCAACAATCAGGAATTCACAGGGACTTTTTCGGTTGAAAAAATAAGTTCAAGAAAAGATAAATATTTTTTCTCAACAAAATTTGATATTAACGATGGCGCACAAATTGCTGATGTTACCATTTGTATCGAGTTATAGTTGATAGACTTTGACTTTCAACTTAATTAAATTAACACAAATAGGAAAAAATCAATGAAAAAAAACGAAGTTCCAGAACAAGCGCAATGGGTCTATTCTTCCCCTGATTTAAAAGAATTAGCCCAACGCTATGACCAATGGGCGATAGATTATGATCAGGATATGGTTAATGTATTTGGTAGTGTGGGTCCTCAAAAAACAGTAGAGGTATTTGTCAAATATGTTGCAACCAATGCCAAAATTATTGATGTTGGTGCAGGAACCGGATTAGTTGGACAGCTATTGTATCAACAAGGTTATCATCATTTAGACGCATTGGATATCTCCTGGAAAATGCTAGAAGAAGCACGTAAAAAGAATATTTATGATGAGTTATATCAAGGCACTTTAGGGCAACCTTTAGACTTAGCTAGTGATAGTTATCAAGCTATTATGGCTAAAGGAGTTTTTGCTCCAGGCCACGCTCCTAGTAGTGCCTTTGATGAACTGATTCGTATTACCAGCAAAGGAGGAATTATTATCTTTACCCTTCGTAGTGACTATTACGAAAATAGTGACTTTCCCGATAAACAAAAAAGTATTGAAACCTCTGGTCACTGGAAATTATTAGAAAAAACTGAACCTTTTCCAATGTGGCCTAAAGCAACCAAAAACCTGTTTTACAATGTCTGGGTGTATGAAGTGATTAGAAGCTAATCAAGTCCAAAATTCTTAATTTCATCAACCGATCTGCAACTACAATGGCAAGGAGTTAACGTTAATGGTTTCGTCACCTGATTTGAAACAGTCTGCATTCGACCAAAACCCTCAATCATCTTACGATTTAACCCAAGAAAAAATTAAGCAATATCATGAGGATGGCTTTTTAATTGTTCGTAATTTTTTCCAACCAGAAGAAATTGACCCGCTACTGCGATCGCTGACCACTCATGCTAAGGAGTATGCGTCAGGGTAAATTAGAGCCTTAGACAACACAGGGAAACCCTATAGTATTATCTACTGGACAGAATTGGGAGACTCCTTATTAGGGGTTTTTCCGAGAGTTGCTCGGATGGTAGAAGGGGCTGAAACATTGTTAGGAGAATCTTGTTATCATTGGCACTCCAAAGTCTGTCGAAAATTACCCAATAGCGGTCAAGTAGAATGGCATCAAGATTATGGTTCCTGGTACCACGATGGTTGTCTTTCTCCTCAACTGATTTCTTGTGCGATCGCTATTGAACCTTGTACCCCAGAAAACGGTTGTCTCCAGATGTTGAAAGGATCTCATCTCCTCGGTCGTATGGATGTGATTAAAATGGGGAATACCGTTGGTGCTGATCCCCAACGACTACAAATAGCGATGGAGAAAATGGAGATCGTTAACTGTGTGATGGAACCTGGAGATGCAGTATTTTTCCATAGCAATGTCTTGCATGGTTCCCCTCCAAACCACAGCGATCGCTCACGGGCCATGATGTTCTGTACCTATAATGCCATATCCAATCAACCTTTTATTTTAGAAGGACAAGAACATCATCGTTATCGACCCTTACAAAAATTACCCAATTCGACAATTATTGAAGGTAATTACGATTGTGCTATGGAAGATAGGGCAGAAGTTTACAAACCAGATCCAGAAATTGATCGGCCTTATATGAATATTCCTCTCTTTGAGGATAACTATATATCAAGATTTTTGAAAAATTCTTGATATATAGTTGTTTATTTTCACCATAATTCAATTGTCAATTTACAGAAAAAACATGAATAATCAAACTATTTCAGCACAATTGCTTAGTCCTTTTAATATGGGAGATTTACCTCTAAAAAATCGTGTCGTTGTGGCCCCTGTGACGAGGTCAACAGTAGGAGAAAAACGCTTACGTTTTATGGCTAAATATTATGCCCAAAGGGCTTCTGCCGGTTTGATTATTACCGAAGCTGCTGTCATTTCTCATCAAGCTATTGGTTGGTTAAACAGCCCAGGAATTTATACAGAAGAACAAGCTGAAGATTGGAAACAAGTGGTAAATGCTGTCCATAGTCACAAAACACCCATTTTTCTGCAATTATGGCACTGTGGCAGAGCGTCTCACAGTAGTTTTCAACAAAATGGTCAGCTACCAGTTGCCCCTTCGGCTATTAAAGTTAATGGAGATTATATTCATACACCTCTAGGTAAACAAGCTTACGAAACCCCAAAAGCTTTAGAAACTGAAGAAATTGCCGCTATTGTCCAAGATTTCTCTCAAGCTGCCCAATTAGCCAAAATAGCAGGTTTTGATGGAGTTGAAATTCATGGTGCTAATGGCTATTTAATTGATGAGTTTCTTCAATCTAAAACTAATCATCGAACTGACAAATACGGAGGAAGTATTGAAAATAGATATCGCTTTCTTGGAGAAATTATCACCGCAATGACCAAAGTATTGTCCCCTAATCGAATAGGAGTTCGTCTTTCACCTAATGGAAGTTATAATGACATGGGTTCTTCTGATTTTCGAGAGACTTTCCTCTATGTAGCCCAACAATTAAACCAATATGGTTTAGCCTATCTTCATGTAATGGATGGGTTAGCTTTTAGCTTTCATGAGTTGGGAAATCCCATAACTCTAGCTGAATTTCGACAAGTGTTTACCGGTCCGATTATGGGTAATTGTGGATATACTCAAGAAACTGCCGAGGCAGCAATTGAAAAAGGTGATGCAGATTTAATCTCTTTTGGCAGACTTTTTATTAGTAATCCAGATTTGGTAGAACGTTTTGCCAATGGTTGGCCTTTAAATCCATTAGTGGATCGAAAACTTTGGTATCGTCTTGGCGAAGAAGGTTATATCGATTTTCCTGCTTATGCCTCATCTTCATAAAAAAAAGCCTTCTTGGGTTGACGAATGTTAAGAGACATTGGTGAATGAAGTCAGCATTCAGTAGGGGCTTAATACTATTAAGCCCTTCATTTTTCGATATGCCCTTATATACTCTTGTTTTGCTCTTTTTTCGTGAATTTTAATAATATTTTATTATACCAATAATAATTAAAATGATCGGTAATCGTAGTAAAATATTCACTTTCTTGTTGAATAAAAATAAAAATCAAATTATTTAACATAAATTTTTGAGCAAAAACATGAAATCCATTCTTTTCAAATGTTTTTGCAATAGTGTATCGTAACCAATGGTATTCAAAAGGATTTCGTATATGGTAAGTCATCAAAAACCTCAACCTATGATTCCGTCTCTTCCTCCATACAATTATCAACCAAAACCCTATAACGGTCCTTCTCTGCAAGAAGTAGCTCATTTAAGACGAGAATATATTAACCCAGTGGTTTCCACTTATTATCAAAAACCCATTATGATTGTTGAGGGTTCGATGCAATATGTTTTTGATGAGACGGGAAAACGGTATTTAGATGCCTTTGCTGGAATCGCTACTATTAGTGTAGGTCATTGTCATCCCTCTGTCGTCAAAGCGGTACAAGAACAATCCGCAAAATTGCAGCATTCCACCACACTCTATCTACATCCTACCATTGCAGAATATGGCAAAATGTTAGTGGATAAGATGCCTGACAATTTATCAAAGGTCTATTTTGTTAATTCTGGATCGGAAGCCAATGATTTAGCTATGTTAATGGCCAGGGTTTATACTCAAAATTTTGATATTATTACCCTTCGTAATGGCTATCATGGCATGACCGGTCAAACGATGGGGTTAACCTCACAAAATACCTGGAAATATCCCATTCCTCATAATTTTGGCATTCATCATGCTATCAATGCTGATCCTTATCGCGGTCCTTGGTCCCATGACGATGATAATATCGCTGATAAATATGCTAACGATGTCAAAAACTTGATTGAACAAGCAACTTGTGGCAACATTGCTGCTTTTATTGCGGAATCCATTCAAGGAGTTGGGGGAACCGTTGTCTATCCTGATGGTTATCTCAAAAAAGTTTGGGAATATGTTCATCAAGCAAATGGCCTGTTTATTGCTGATGAAGTGCAAACCGGCTTTTGTCGAACGGGGAATTTTTGGGGTTTTGAACAACAGGGAATCATACCGGATATTGTAACTTTAGCTAAAGGGATCGGGAATGGGGTTCCCTTGGCCGCTGTTGTGACAACCCCTGACATTGCCCAAGCATTTACCAAAAAAATACACTTTAACACCTTTGCAGGAAATCCTGTGTCCTGTGCAGCCGGAAAAGCTGTCTTAGAAACCATTGAAGGAGAAAACCTACAGGAAAATTGTGCTACACTTGGTAAGTATTTATTGGATGGTTTACGTCAGTTACAAGCTAAATATGAGTTTATTGGAGATGTTCGTGGTTCAGGATTAATGATCGGGGTTGATTTGGTTAAAAATCGAGAGACGAAAGACCCTGATTATCAGCTTACTTCCCAGGTTCATGAGTTATCAAAAGACTTAGGATTGATCATTGGGAAAGGAGGACTTTATCGTAATGTTTTACGCATTAAACCACCCCTTTGTATCTCAAAATACGATGCTAACTTTATTGTTGAAGTTTTGGATTACGCTTTCAATTCAATCTAGATATTTTGGGTTGATCAGGTAAGAGAATATTCCGTTATCTTAAAGCTGATTTATAAAGTAAATCTTAAATTAGCTATTCGGCTTAATGCTATAGCAAAGGGAACAGGGAACAGCGGATCTGGGAACAGGGAGTAGGGAGTAGGGAGTAGGGAGTAGGGAACAAACATTCTCTCAATTGATTTAGGATTGCTATAGAGACGGTGTCACGAAGTGCCAACACTACTGAAAGCATTGATATATCTATCTTTCAGGCACTTCCCATTACTAGTCTTAGTGGACTGGATTTTGCCAACAGCCTCCCAATTTCTCAATGTCCGATCAGTTACCCCTAGGGCTATAGCTGCCTCTCTGACGTTGCTGAATTAAGGAATGAATGCGCGATTATCTGGTTTTATTAAAGCTTCCTAAATACCATAACTTTGTGGTAATTTAAGAGTTTTTTTTAACTCCATAATTGGGGGATAGGAGGGCGAAAACATCCCCATAATCAGCAACGCCGTATGCTTTATAAATCCTAGGCAATAGCTTTTTTTAACGAACCCTAAAACTCCCAAAAAAAACTTTTTAAAACCCTTGAAAAATAAAAATATAATCATTACAATAATCAATATAAACCAAGTTGAACTTTTTCACGATGTCAGAAACCTTTACTCGCAATTTCAAGAAACAACCTACTCAGCACACTCTGAAAGGTCCTCGTCAATCAGTAATTCATAGTATGCAGATGCTGTATGCCCTAGGCTATGCCGAGATTGCTGAGTGGACTCCTCTGGAACCGACTGATATTCCAGGTGAAGTGATGACGACTATGACCAAGTATTGGTTGTTGCCATAACACCTTGTCTTGATGCAATAGCGAGTGGGGGAAACCACGGCAGTCGCTCATGGGGAGGGGCTGTGTGCGGAACCTGCGTCCGCACCTTGTAAGCCCCGTGGAGACCCCCAAGACCGCGCTGCCTCCCCAAGACCGCGCTGCATCGCTAAATTTCTGGGGGGGTTTCCCCCCTTCACCAAGGTTTTTGGAAACTTCTGACATATGTGATTCACATAGCCGTGGATAGTATTTCTACGGCTATTTTTTTTGTAAGTATATGCCCTACGCAATCAGCTGACTATAAATGTAAAAACCTACTGCCTCGGTGCGCTAATGCACGTCAACTTTTGCCTCTAGCATGCATGCCTAAAGCCCTTGCGCGTAGCGCTATATTGACAAGATTGGTTTGCTCGGTAAAAATAGCCTTGTTTGCCTTGAAGCGGAACAGCAATTACAGGCGAAAAGCCTTAATCATGAAAAAAAGAACGTTCTTAGTTTTCCTGTCAATTCTATTATCAGTGTTTTGCCTAGCAGGCTTTGTCGGATGTCCCCCTGCTGCTGCAGATTATGACCCCTTACTCTCTTGGAATCAGGGTGCGGCTAAGCAAGGGATTGTTAACTTTGTGCAACAGGTTACCAATCCCAACAGTGATAACTACGTTCGTCCTAGCGATCGCATCGCCATGTTTGATAATGATGGAACCCTGTGGACTGAAAAACCCACAACTATTCAGCGGTTATTTATCCTAGATCAGCTAGGTAATCCATTGCCAGATTTTAAAGAACTTGCTTCTTTAAGTGAAAAGGATGTAATCCTAGACGATCTTCAACTGCACGGAATGACAACAGAAGACTATCAACAGAAGGCTAGGGAATTTCTGGATAACTCAAAGCATCCAGACTTTGGAGTTCCATACATAAAGGTTACTTACCAGCCCATGGTTGAACTGGTCAACTATCTCAGGAGTAATGATTTCAAGGTCTATATTTGCTCTGGCGGCGGGATTGATTTCATTCGCTCCTATGCCGAAGATGCCTACGGTATTCCCCCTGAAAACATCATTGGTAGTAGCATCCAAACCGAGTTTATCACCAAAGACGATGGATCCCATGTCTTGGTTCGGAAGCCAGAACTGGTGCAACCCATTAATACTAAAGGAGGTAAAGTAGTGGGGATTGAGCGCTACATTGGTAAAAAACCAATTATCACAGTTGGTAATTCCGATGGTGATTTAGAAATGCTTCAGTACACTGACGAGCAAGACGGTCCAGCTTTGATGATGCTGGTTCACCACGATGATCCCCGGGAATATGTCTACGATACAGGTGCGGAGAATGCTCTTCGGGAGGCCGACGCTCGTGGTTGGACAGTTATCAGTATGAAAGAGGATTTCGTAACAGTGTTTGGAAACGAAATTGATAAATCCGAGAAAGGATTTTAATCAGAGAACTAATCTGGATATGAAATAACATCTAAATACCAAGGATTAATCCGATCAGAAACTACTGATCGGTATCCTAGACCTTGACAGTAAATGCCAAGCCCTACTTACTACCCATGGCTTCACTGTGTAATCGCTAATTTCAGGCTTTGGCAAAAGTCCCCAATGGCTGACAAGCCTTCTGATGGCGTCCCATCTGCCAAACGCTTTACGATAGCGCTACCCACAATCACTGCATCTGCCCCCCAATCTTTGACCTGCTTAGCTTGTTCTGGCTGGGAGATCCCAAAGCCAACCCCAATGGGCTTATCAGTGAGACCACGCATCTGATTGAGTAAGTCTTGTACCCGTGATTGCAGCTGAGTTCTCATCCCGGTGACACCGGTAACACTGACTAGGTAAATAAAGCCCTGAGACTGTTTAGCGATCGCTTCAATCCGTTCTGTTGGTGAAGTTGGTGCCACTAACAATATCACTTCAATCCC
>NZ_JAAHHU010001370.1:0-1376 GCF_010672095.1 Moorena sp. SIO3I6
GGTTAAGTCTCGACAGAGATTTAAACGCAGCAATTAATTTGAGAAACGCCGTAGGCTCTACGGTGTCTGCCTGTGGACGGAGTGCTGCCGACAGTTCCGGAAGAAGCAGGAAGTAAACAGCTTTAACGAGCTAAGCGCGAGTTTTGTATAAGTTTTATGGAGCAGCAAACCTAAAATTATGGCACCTGTATGGCCCCTACAGACGGTCGTGTTTCAAATTCTCTTCCTGCTGGTGGTAATTGCGGTGGAAGGGGTAGTCTTACAACGAGGGCTAAAACTCAACCGCAAAACCAGCATGCAGCAAGCAGCATCGATTAATCTACTTTCCACCATTGTAGGTTGGTGGTGTTTTTTTGCCCTTCACGACCAACTCCCTGCGGCATTTCAAGGCCAGATGATTAGTTATATCTTTTTCGATCACTTTTCAGAGGATAAGCCAGACAATTTTTATGCTCTTATCGCTATCAGTGTGATCGCAATTTTCTTTATTTCCTTTATTATTAAGCTGGCAGGGCTGAGGTTACTCAAAATCTTTTTAGAACTAGCTGAAGATCAGGCAACTGGTTCCAAATCGGCTTCTGATGAGGAAAAATCATTATCCTTTAGGCGCTCTGGTCAGAGAGGATCGGGTGGGGAAAATCGAGCTATGGTCGTCCTCATTGCTAATTCCTGTAGCTATAGCGCTATCTTACTGCTTTTGTTTCTGCGTTTCCTTTATGTCAACCCCATTAGTGGATAACTAGCGTCGTGAAATTTTTCACATCCTTCTTCGAATTTGTCATTGGCTTAGCAGTGGTAGACTGGGTGGTAAAGGTACTGAAACCTCCCAAGGCATTTTCCTGGCAGGCTATAATGTGGCTAACTGTGTTTTCCTATGTAATGGCAGGGTTAGCCACTGGATTTGTACAACGGCTGATAGCAAGCTGTGGTGGTATTTTCTTTATTTTATTTGTCTACTGGGTAACAGCAGCGGCGGCTAAGCTAAGAATTGCCAAGAAGAGCTTGCCCCTAGGTGCCTGGATTACTGGCGCATTAACTAGTATTTATCTATTCGGAATCAGTTGGAACGTTGGAGAATACCAGCTCAGAATTGATGGTATCAGTACCTATTTATTAGGCATCGACTCAGGGGAATTATCATCCTTGACGTTCATTAGTTGGCCATTGATATCAGCAATAATTGCGGCTTTACCCTATATTTTAGCAGTAGAATTTAAGGTAAAAAAACCGTCCCCAGCAGAACGTCAATATCTAGTTATATTATTCGGTAGCCAACTCCTGATTAGCTGCTGGATACAGTTTTATTTCGTGATTCAAAACTGGCTAGTGCAATATCCTAGCTTACTGAGTGATGATTTTATCCATAGTTCCTTTGA
>NZ_JAAHHU010001371.1:0-1376 GCF_010672095.1 Moorena sp. SIO3I6
CGAGCAATGTAATCTATGATGTCCATGCCATGGGCAATCCTTTCCTATGGTGGCTCTCGACTACAGCAATTTTGTTGCTGCTGCTGCTGTTAACCCAACGCATCTTAGAAGGGGTGGGCTGGAAATCTATACCAACCTCCTATACCTGGATTACCCTCTATTTGATCGTAAACTACGCCGCTAACCTATTGCCCTGGACGAAAGTGACTCGCTGCACGTTTCTTTATCATTACATGGGAGCTTCAGTGTTTTCTGGATTAGCACTGGCGTGGCTAGTTGACCGCTGGCTACACAGTGAGAAAAACCAGTATCGTAGTGCTGGTTTCACTGTCATCTTGGTAGTTGTACTAGCTTTTATATTCTGGTTACCAATTTACTTAGGTCTACCCTTGTCTGAGTCAGGTTATCAGCTGCGGATGTGGTTCCGCTCCTGGATTTAGGGACAATTTATTACTAAGCTGTTAAGCATTTATTTTGATCGCTCACAAGCCTTGCTGTAAGAGCTTTAGGCTTCAAAAATCTCAATTTAAATGCGTGTCAGCTTATCAGGGTTCAGCACCTATTGATGTTTTAGATAATGAGGAGTGGGAAGTTTGTCACCATTTATTTTCCCGGCTGTTGCTGGTATATAATAATAACATAAACCTAGATAGCACTGAGAAATTTCCTAATTATATCAGGAAAATATTTCAAATTTAAAAGCATTAAGTATTCAATAATCCTATCGAGGATAAACGTTATATTGATGTATTTTTATTAATACCTAAATAAACCGAAACAGCTTTAACATAAGTGGCTTTAAAAGATATCACTTAGAGCAATTGAAAATTTGCTATTAACAATTAACATCTTTCGCCTTTCGTTGCCACAACAGTTTTAGTCCTGGGACTAAACCTAAGCCAAGGGGAGTCGCGGGTTCTGGTACTGACTCTGGATCTGGTGTTGGTGTGTAGTTGTAAGTAACCTGAACATCCCCTTGGGCTTTTGTTGCGATCGCATTGACGATATTAGCGATCCCGGTAACCATTGATATGGTTTCCGCAGAGAATAAAAAGTCTACGGGGTCAGTGCCTAGGAATGCATTAAACACTGAATCATTTGTGAAGGTTTTCTCACCGGATACATTACCGGTTAGTCCGATAAATGAAACGGCAGACTCACCCTGAAAATCTAATGTGCCATCATAGGCAGCGACAACGGCTGAATCTCGTACTCTTGCTGTCTGTGTGAACAGGGTTGTATTATTTGCTCCGACCAATGTGAATAAGCCTTCCAGATTCCAAGTCAGAGTTGCTGGCTTTGCGTCTAGGCTTTCGCTCCGTGGGTCCCCTGACATTAGCCCGTTAAATTCTATGGTCACGGAATCAAGGGTACCG
>NZ_JAAHHU010001372.1:0-1375 GCF_010672095.1 Moorena sp. SIO3I6
TGTCACTCGGATTTCACGAGGGATGGTCTTTCACCATCATGGTTATCAAGTTGTCAAGGTTCTTTCTTCCTTGCGACTAATCCTCCTAAACCCTTGATGGGCAAGGTTTCTAGTCAACGAATCGCACGGCTGCATCCTACCCGACAGTAGGGATTAAGCTTGACATAGCTTACTAAGGTTCGACTAGTCCTTAGACCTATTTGCTGTCGTTTTTACTTGTTCCACCTGATAGATTGTTATGACGGTTTAGGACAGTCCGGAGATGAAACCTTAGAATAGTGGAGCCTTACTACAAAATTTTTAACCCTTTTACCCATAGCCGACTAACTATAAAGGCTCCACTATTCTTGCGGTAACTTCTAACCAATTTGCCTACCCTCTCCTCGGAGATTACAGCTGTTCGTGTTATAACGCTGTGAGGATTAGAGGGTGAAATCTCGCATATCTTCAGATTGCGGCTTTGGGGTAAGACACTTTTTTAGGACTTTTGTTAATCTATCCGTATCGTCTCCCTTTTAGCGGCAGTGTGGCTAATCTGTTTCACCTCTGATTCCGCCCTGGTGCCAGCTTCACTCTGCTAGGTTGTCACCTTGCTCGGTGTGGCCAGATAAGGAGTCACATCATCTCTTAATGGGGTGGACTTTCACCACCATCCATCAGGTAGTTAGAGTTCGGGGTTTTCCCCGCGAATCCCCTAGTCATACCCTGCCTGGGATAGGCAGCTCCTACTAGGAACAAGCCGCACAACACGACCCCATCAAATCCGGTAAAGTTGTCCCCAGTCCTTTTCCCAAGAAGGGTTCCATTCCTAGAGTCAACTTGCGACGTGTAACTAGGTTGAACTTCTGTCACAACCGAGCCAGTCCAATTAGCCCATTTCTGTAATGAATCTCGAAGCTCTCCTTTCATCCAACTATTGAGCTTACGAGACAGAGGTTTGGACTGGCGTTTATTTCGGATTGGTTGTGTTAAATCTGAGGCCGTAGGCCACGCTACGCGAACAGCAAATACTTTTAATGACTCACCATTAAAAACAGACTTGGAGGCTGCTCCTATGATGGCTTTAATCTCTGATTGGTTCTGCCTATAACGCTTATTTTCTGTTTTTCTAGCTAAATTGTTTTTTAATACCCGAGCAGACTTCACTGGGTCTATTTTTTCGAGCTTTCTGTGGAGTGCCCAGAGTTTTCCTCTCTTTCTGTTTTTCTCGCAGATACGATCGGATTTTTGGGTGGCTGCTTTGCCTAGCAGGGTAATCGCATCTTAGTAGAGTTCTAAAAGTACAGTAACCTGACCTAAAATTTGACTGTAGAATTGCTGATTATACCCTCAGAAAAGTTAATGGTACTCGTTTGTGTGTACCAGTCCTGTTAGT
>NZ_JAAHHU010001373.1:0-1375 GCF_010672095.1 Moorena sp. SIO3I6
CCTAGATTTTTGAATCGTAAACGCTCAGAAGGCTGGCTAGCTCCTAGTTTAATGTCACGAGTTCACAATATCTTGACTTGGACTAAAAAGTTAATCAGATTATGCCCCATCAAAGGCATTTCCCAGGAGTTAGTCCGTTTTGACACTCAAAAAATGGAAAATCCCGAAATATCTGGTGTCGAGTATCAGCAAGGCACGTTGTACGGGTACGAAATACGAGAGTATTTACTTGAAAAGTGGAATCGAAAATGTGCTTACTGTGGAGTGGATGACATTCCTTTGGAAATAGAGCATATCAAGCCTAAGTCTAAAGGAGGCTCTGACCGAGTAAGTAACTTAACTATTGCTTGTAAAAAGTGTAATAAAGCTAAAGGAAGTCAGGATATAGAAAATTTTTTGTCGGGCAAACCTAATGTACTAAAGCATATTTTATGTCAAAGTAAAAAGCCTTTAGCTAATGCAGCAGCGGTTAACTCAACCAGATGGAAATTATACAATTCCCTTAAGTCAACTGGTTTACCAATTGAGACCGGTAGTGGTGGATTAACTAAGTATAATCGTTGCCGTCAAAATCTACCTAAAACCCATTGGTTGGATGCCGCTAATGTCGGTAAAGTTGATCACTTGTACATCGAAAGCTATCAACCATTATTGATTACAGCTAAAGGACATGGGACTCGTCAGATGTGTCGAACGAATAAGTTTGGTTTCCCGACTCGTTATGTGCCCAGGTACAAAGAAATTAAAGGTTTTCAAACGGGAGATATTGTAAAAGCAATTGTAACCAAAGGTAAGAAAATAGGAACCTATACAGGCAGAGTAGCTACTCGCCAAACCGGCTCATTTAATATCTCTACAAAATCTGGACTGGTTCAAGGAATTAGTCACAAATATTGCAGCATTATACACCGGAAAGATGGATACTCTTATAGTTTCGTGCTTCAAGGGATGCAGTGGCCATGAGGGGGTTTCCCCCACTCGCGCTTTGCATCAAGACAAGGAAGCAATTTCCACGCTGCTGTTTATGTAAGGGGAGCGACTCCTCCCCATGCATGAATGACAGGGGTTTCCGTCGCTCCCCTTACCAACCCCTATTTTTTTGATGATAACTGTTGACAGTTGTTTGTTGACAGTTGTTTGTTGAGGGTTAGGGAACAGATATAGCCTTGATCATAGTTATGAGGTACAGTCAATTTTCCCAACCCCTACTCCCTACTCCCTACTCCCTACTCCCTACTCTCTACTTATTTCTTGGTTAACACAAACACACTCCCCTGATTCCCCCGTCCAATGCGCAGGTCATCGTCAAGATAGGTGATCTCTAACCAACCCTGTTGGATGTCCCTATTGATGGGAAACTCAATAGCTGGGAACT
>NZ_JAAHHU010001374.1:0-1374 GCF_010672095.1 Moorena sp. SIO3I6
TCAAGACGGGAACAGGGAACAGTGGATAAGAATTGACGTTACAATTTTCGGACGGACTCTCCCAACACTGCTAGTCAAGGTTTAACATGAGGGCAAGCCCGCCCCTAACACACCCTACATTCTAAATTCTAAATTCTTCATTCTAAATTCTAAATTCTTCATTTCACATATTTTTGCCAAGCCAATCGTGCTGCTCCCACCCTTCCAGCTCGATTCCCTAATTCTGCTTTAAGTAACTCTAAACCAGTACGGGAGGAAGGCAAAACTCGTTGCTCTATTTCTGCTAGAGTTGCTGACAAGAAAAACTCGGCACTAGCACTGATGCCACCACCAATAATAATGGCTTCTGGTGTTAGTGGATAAATAAAACTAGTTAGCCCAATCCCTAATAAGCGTCCGTAATCTGCCCAAAATTCTAAAGCTTCCTGGTTTCCTTCTTGGGCTAATTTACCAAGTTCTGCTGGTTCTTTGCCACTGGTGCGTCGGATTGCCCTAATGGAAAGGTATTGCTCTAGAGAACCGCGATTACCACTATTACACTCGGGACCCTCGGGATATAGATTAATTAACCCCAACTCCCCAGCAGACCCGAGATGACCTGTGAAGAGTTGACCATCAAAAATGATTGCCCCTCCTACCCCTGTGCCTAGGGTGAGTAGAATCAAATTCCGAAACCGACGACCAGCCCCTAACCAAGCTTCTCCTAAACCAGCACAGTTAGCATCATTAGCAAGAATTGTGGGATAACCGACTTTGGCTTCTAACTGATCGGCTAGGGGAACATCGTGCCAATCCGTTAGGTTAATGGCAACCTTAGCAATTCTACCAGCAACATCAGCAGGGCCAGGCAATCCCAGGCCGATACCAATTACTTCTTCGCTGGTATCGAGACGAGAGATTGCTGCTACTATTGCTTCGATCACCGCTGTTGGTGTTGCAGGTTGGGGTGTATCTACTGTTAGAGACTCTAATTCGGTTCCATCTTCACGGAAGCGTCCCAACTTAATCGCAGTGCCACCTAAATCAATGCCTATGGCTTGAGTCATTAGTTTTGAGTCATTCGTCGTGAGTCATTTTAAGGCAAAAGGCAAAAGGCAAGAGGCAAAAGGCAAGAGGGTTTTATTGAATTTCAATGCTTCTGACGAAATCGGGGATTAATCAACTCGCTTAATCCTTCTCCTACTAAGGACAATCCTACCACCATCAGTGTCATGGCTAAACCAGGGAAAAGGGCTGTCCACCAAATGCCAGTTGGTAAGGCATCGAGGGCTTGACGTAAGTCATGACCCCACTCTGGGGTTTGTTCTGGCAATCCTAATCCTAAAAATCCCAGTCCTCCCAAGATTAAAATCGCATCAGCGGCGTTGAGGGTAA
>NZ_JAAHHU010001375.1:0-1373 GCF_010672095.1 Moorena sp. SIO3I6
CGATTCGCTCCGTCAGATCTTGGATCACGACGCTCTTTCGATGTGTTCTTTTTGGCTGCGCCCTATGTATCCCATGCATGTTGGGGGGTTTTACCTCAAAACCAGAAGCTAGGAAAACCCAAACCGGTATTTGCACGACTGGAACTCACCTAATTTGGTTCCGTCTTATTAACCAAAAACTTAATCGGCATATTACCTTAATGCTGATTAAGTAAAAAGTTTTTTAATTTTTTTTTTTTTAACAAAGAGGTATAATAAAAATGCTGAGCCATTATAATCATGACCCAATTTTTACACCTGAACAAGTCTTAGAAAACCGTGGTCGTGTTGCCATCTTTATCGATGGTTCAAACTTATTTTATGCTGCCCTACAACTAGGGATTGAAATTGACTACACTAAGCTATTGTGTCGTTTGACAGCAGGATCTAGGCTACTACGCTCTTTCTTTTACACTGGTGTTGATCGTACGAATGAGAAGCAGCAGGGCTTTCTGCTCTGGATGCGTCGTAATGGCTACCGAGTAATTGCCAAAGATTTAGTTCAGCTACCAGATGGCTCAAAAAAAGCTAATCTGGATGTAGAAATTGCTGTTGACATGATGGCACTAGTGGGTTCCTACGACACAGCAGTTCTAGTCAGTGGTGATGGTGATCTTGCCTATGCAGTCGATTCTGTCAGTTATCGGGGAGTTCGGGTTGAGGTGGTCAGCCTACGCTCCATGACCAGTGATAGTCTAATTAATGTAGCCGACCGCTATATTGACCTTGATACCATCCAAGAAAGTATCCAAAAAACACCCAAACAAAACTATACTTACCGTCCGTTGTCTGGGTTCAATGTGATGGATGAACAGCACAAATAGTTTGGTGATTAGTGATTAGTAATTAGTAATTGGTGATTAGGGCCTGTCTGATGGGGTCCAAACTACGATTTAAGTGTGTGGGCGTTTCTTTCTCATGTCTTGTAGCATTCGGGCAGTAATTAGTGGCTGAAAACCTATAGTTTATGTCCGATGCTTTCCCCTCCTATAGTTGACATACAGACTTTATTCATGGAGTAGGGTAAACCATCTAAAAACTGAAAGCTAAGCAACTAAGTCAAGTATAGCTGAGAGGAGAACAGGTCGCCTATAATCATTAACTCATCTGGGTTTGGTCAATTCAGTTACAAAACTTATATCCAACTTGAAGGAAATAATCAAAGATTGAGTTCTCAGTAATTGAAAATCTTCTGCCGAGGGCTGAGCGGGTGAAAGGTAGGCTATAATCCTTATCTGGTCAGGATGCGCGTCAATTCAGTTACCCAACTTATCAACTCGATTTTTCGACCACTTGGACGAAATAATCAGGGATTGAGTTCTCAGTCATTGAAA
>NZ_JAAHHU010001376.1:0-1370 GCF_010672095.1 Moorena sp. SIO3I6
TAGCGTTTTGGCATCTCCCGTAAGCACCTGTTGCTCAATCATGGACTCAAGGCGTTAGTTCCGGAAGCAATCAAGCAACTTTGGCGAAAGTGGCGCAGACAAGACAAGTTAGCTACTTCTGTTGCACCTCTGGTTAACAGTAACTTTGCTGAACGCATTGGTATTGATCAGCGTATCCACGCACTCGATAAGTCAAATCAACCATCACTCACAGTCAGAGAAGACCACTGGTGTCATCTAACCCAAGGTATATTTCCCCTGATTCTAGAGCAGTTCGACCGCTACAGTGCTGCATTTTCCCTGGAAGCTCGTCATCCCTTTATGGATAAGCGGCTACTTGAATTCTGTCTAGCACTGCCTTCCGAGCAGAAACTCTACCAGGGATGGAGTCGGATGGTATTGCGCCGTGGGATGGCAGATATTTTACCAAAAGCTGTCCAGTGGCGAGGAGGCAAAGCCCATATGGGTCCAAACTTTATTCACGGTCTGCTCACCCTAAATCGTCAGGTATTCGACGACGTGATCTTGAATAAGCTTGAACTCATTGAAGGGTACGTTGACACAGACTTTCTGAGACAAGTTCATCGACGCATGACCTCAGGAGGCAGGGTGCGAGAAAAAGACTGCATGACAGTCTGGCAGGGAATCATCTTGGCGTTGTGGCTTGACCGCACCCAAGTGACACCCTAAGTCTAACTTGGCAGGGAATCTGCTTGGGATTGTGTTTTGGGCACAACCAAGAAATACCGTAAGTCCAATTTAGGGTGTGACTACCTTAAACTACTATCGGCAAAAGGAAAGTAATACCAGTTTTCAAAAGTAGCGTCATACTTACAATAAAAACATAACCATATACATTGGCTTTTGCAATCTTTATGTATGTCATGACTTTTGATTTTTGGTATAACACCATGCTAAAAACCTACACTACAAAGGAAAGTAACACCATGCTAAAAACTTACACTACACCAGAAATGATTGTTCACGGTTCTATTGAGAAGCTGACTAAAGTCAGTGGGCGTGATAAGTTCCAAGATTTCGCGTTTTTCAATGGTGAGGTGGTAGCTGAATCAGATGACTCACAGAACCTCAACTGCACTAATCAGGGTTGTGTTTAGTCTGTACAACCGTAACAGGATCACCACTGGTGATGGTAAGTACTTAATATGAGTAGCGCCATCACCAAGGGCGACAAAGGCGTTGTCTACTACTAGCCAGATCATCTTTAGGCAACTCCTAGGTGGGTTGCCTAGCACTCCCTAACGAGTTAGTCCTGCAACACTGACTCAGCAGAAGGGTCTTGGCTAGAGTGAGGGGATGCCTTTTCTGCTATCAAGTTCTCCGATCAAGTTTAACCTGCTCCTAAGTAT
>NZ_JAAHHU010001377.1:0-1370 GCF_010672095.1 Moorena sp. SIO3I6
GATTTGATAAATTCCGTGAATGGTTCTAATTTAGATGCTCGGTTATTCCCTTGTTTGCCCGGTGATATATTTCCAGTTTCTTTGAATTTTTTAATAATTATAAATCCAAAATTGCGACTCACTTTAAACCTTTTAGCTAAACGGGTCATTGAGCCTTGGCCAAAGGCCACGCTACGCGAACACAGTCTAGATAAGCTGTGATAATTTTCGTTCTTATATCAACAGAATAGGCTTTCATAATTGGAGTTTTATAATATTTATTATATTATACTCTATTTAAGCGCAAACCGCTATAAGAATACTACTTTTGAGGAGTGGGAGCTAGAGTCCCAGAGATTCGATGCGGTTATAGCAGCAACGGCTTTTCATTGGGTTGCCCCTGGAAGTGGGTATGCCAAAGTTAATGCTGCTTTAAAACAGAATGGTGTACTCATTATACTGTGGAATACCAGACCCCATCCTCAGCCTGAACTTTACCAAATGTTGGATGAGGTCTATCAGATCCATGCTCCATCTCTGAGACGATATGCTGAAGATACAAAAACTCAGTTAGAAAAGCTGAACGAATTTGTAGAGAAGGTGATAGACTCCGGTTATTTTTATGACTGTAAATCGGAATATGTACTCTGCGAACCTACCTATAGCATCGATGATTATCTGGCCTTGTTGAGTACTTACTCAACCTACATTAACCTAGAGTCGCAGCAGAAGAATTCTTTATTTACTGGTTTGAGGGAAACCCTAGAGAAGAACTGCGGCAATAGGATCCAACTTTCATATGTGTCAGCTTTTTGGATTGTCCAAAAAGGGTGAGCTGAAAACTTTCTATCTAAGGATGGCTAGTTGTGGTTTATCCTGGGTCAATCAAAACCTTTAAAGACATATCAGGGGGACTACACCCAGAAGTACCTGAACCGCTCCAGCAAATGATCTGGGTTAGCCTGCGCCTCAAAAAGTGGACTGCTGGAAGTGGAAGTGAACTACAGTAATAATATTACAGAAAAAGGACGGGAGTAGGACACGCCCTGGATCTATGGGCGAGGGTCAGGCAACGTCTACAGGGCAGCACAAACTTACGGTCCACGGGGTAAGGGCTATGATCGGCGAGTAATAGCCATTACCCCTTGCTTAATTTTATGCTATTTTTCTCCAGAGATCGATGATGTTGGGTTTCGTTACCTTAACCCAATCTTGTCGATTGGGCAAAACAAATATCTTTAACAATTGAACTGATAAATTGCCCATTTTTGCCCACCTCAAGTTACGGCTAGTAGCGAGGGATTGCCTACGGCACCAGTGTGATCGCAAAAAGCTGGCAACCATCACATAATCTGTGGGAGCATGGCATCTGTGCAAATAGCTCCGATGTT
>NZ_JAAHHU010001378.1:0-1369 GCF_010672095.1 Moorena sp. SIO3I6
CAGGCCAATATCTGTTTTTGCAGTGCCGATAGTTCCCTAGTTTGACGGCTTAATATGTCCTGAATATCATCAAAGATGTACGATTCATCATTCAGAAAATTCTCGATGGCACCACCATAAAATTCGTTTATGGTTTCGGAAATAATCTTAAGCGCAAATGGGTTGCCCGAGTAGCGTTCGAGTTTTGCTGCTTCAATAGCAACTAAGCCAGTTCCCGTAGCAATGTCCAAGATTTTTTGTCCAGGTCTAATGTCAACATGTTCGATTAGACAATTAGCAAGCCGAGGGTGGAAATCTCCGTTATCGTAAGAATTGCTCCTGTTATCATAGATAGTAGCAACTTCTTGTTTGAACTCACTTAGCTCAAGATTATTGCTCATGGGATTTTGTCTCTTTATAGTTAATGTTAGCGTAAGCAATCAGCCGTCAGCTGTCAGCCGTGCGCTTAAGCTGATTGCTGATTGCTGATTGCTGATTGCTGATTGCTGATTGCTGATAGCTGATAGCTGATAGCTGATAGCTAATATCTTAATGCTTTTGATCACAAGAAGAATACTCAAGGGGCACAAAGGCTAAACCAAAGAAGCTCTTGGAACAAGGCACGATATGAACTAATTCTCCAGGAGGATTCTTGCGATCACCGTTGGATGTAAACTCAATGGTTCCTGTTGCGCCATCGGCACTAAAACCAGGACTTGCTAATGTTTTCTGGATACCCTTACGTGTCGGTTTCTTTGACATTTCTAACGCCTGAATTAAGGTACGAGTGGCATCATAGGTGGTAGCTGTGGTCGGATTTACTGGTCCATGCCACAATTTCCTAGTGTCTTCAGTAAATTTTTGGTTAGGACTGCTTCGGGGATGCCAGGGAACAAATAAAACTACTTTCTCCAATGGCTTTAAATCTCTGATGCTTAGAGTCTGGGGACTGTAGAGAATCCATTCCCCTACTATCAAATTACGACCGTTGTTAGTTTTGATTAACTCAATAGAATTCTTCAAAGCATCAGTGACTTGACCATCTGGAAGTAACACCAAGGGGGTTTCCCCATATTTCCTTACTTCCTCTAGGGCTTTGTTGGCGTTGAAGTTACTTTTGGATAAATCATCCTCTCGGACTTGTATGATCCTTCCTCCCTTGGCGTAAAATTTTTGTTTGAATTTCTGCCATCCATAGCTACTAAATGGGCTTTGAGGAGTGTAAAAAACTGCCGCTTGGCGTTGACCTATCTTAAGTAGGTGCTCAACTAAACTATCAGTTTCGTCTTCAGTAGTAGGTACAGTCCGAAATAAAAAATTTCTAGGGTTAGTTGTGAGTTCTGTTGTCATGGCATAGGGAGCAATCAATACCAGCTTCCCATTTTGATAA
>NZ_JAAHHU010001379.1:0-1367 GCF_010672095.1 Moorena sp. SIO3I6
CCGTAAGAACCAAGCTGATTCTCTGACCTACCAGGCCGAGAAACAGATTAAAGAACTCGATGATAAATTGCCAGCAGCTGATAAGGAGAAGATCGAAGGGTTGATCAAAGACCTGCGAGAGGCAATTGGGCAAGAGGATGATGAGAAAATCAAGACTCTGACCCCTGAGTTACAACAAGCTCTCTACAGTGTTAGTGCTAACCTGTATCAACAAGCTGAGGGGGCTGCTCAGCCTACTGATCCTGGCACACCAGGCTCTGATGCTGGTGCTTCTAGTAGCTCTGGTGGCGATGATGTCATTGACGCTGAGTTTTCTGAAAGCAAATAGGGGTTTAGGTAAGCTATCAGCAGTCAGCGGTCAGCGGTCAGCAGTCAGCGGTCAGCGGTCAGCCTTTGGTCTTTAGCTGTTCCCGTAGCGTGGGCGTAGCCCATAAGCTAAAAGCTGATACCTAAAAGCTGATAGCTGATAGCTGTTCGCGTAGCGTGCGCGTAGCGCTTAAGCTGATAACTGATAACTGATAGCTGATAGCTGTTCGCGTAGCGTGCGCGTAGCGCTAATCGCTGTTCGCTGAATACGTACATCGCTAATAGCTAATGGCAGATAATCCTAAACCTTAGTATATCCTTGTCTAAAGTCTAATCAAGGTTGATGAGAATTTGATTACTCGTCAACCTTTTGCTTATTGGATTTTAGGGAGTAGGAAGTAGGGAATAGGGAATCGGTAATCGGAAAAAAATTATCACAATTACAACAGGGATTGCTATATGATAAATTAGTAGCTAAAGTCTAGGCAAAAGGCAAAGGGCAAGAGGCAAGAGTCGTCACTTAGTAGAATTGATTAATAATAGATTAGATCAGTACTTTTATGCAAAAAAGTAAATCTTTAAAATAGTTTATCGGTGACATTTTTAAAACATCAAAACATCAAAATACAACCAAATTTTGCCTCTTGCATCTTCTAAATTCCCGATTCCCGATTCCCGATTCCCTACTCCCTACTCCCTAAAAACATTACCCAACTGAAAACGCTATTGTGGATAAACAAACGATTGATTCAATTCAAAACCTCCGCTACCAAGCTGCATCGTTGCTAGTTTATCAATCAGTATTGAGTGAAGGAGTAGGTTTAGCTTTTTTGAAACTATTAGAAGCTATGGTGAACAGTGATGTGGATGAAATCCGTTGTTTAAAGGCTTATGGTGACTGGTTTCAAGGGTTAGCTAGCCAAAACGAAAGTTGGCAAAATTATCTGTTTAGACAAATCCTTAGGGCTGATAATTCCTTTACCAGGCAAGTGCAAAGTTCTGAATTAGAAACATTACCACCAGCATTGGTAGAGGCAGCTCGTCATGACTTACAAGCTTTA
>NZ_JAAHHU010000138.1:0-14061 GCF_010672095.1 Moorena sp. SIO3I6
GTTCGTAGGAAAGACTCTTCCTTTTTTCTAAAAAGCGATCGCATAACTCAATTACTGCACTATACACTTTGTCTGGTAAATTTTGGACAAAGTACCTTCTAAATTCTTCGTCTGTCATCCCTTATCTCTAATTAGGTCAACTTCCTTTTTTTAAAATATCCAAGATTTTACGAGATAGTTCCATTCCTGTTAAAAAATCTAAATTACCCGAAAACTTGAAAGTTTCTACTTTACTCGCTAAGTTGTCTGGCAGATCACCGACTTCATAGATCAGGAGAGTTCGGTCATAAAAAAGAGTCATGCAAGTTGCTAAATCCATATAAGCAATAGGATTGAATTGTTCAGATTGTTCTTCTTTTGGTAGACAAATTATCGCGCTATAACAAGACTTAATTTCATTAATTCTCGTAGTCACTGTTTCTAAGCTATTCGACTGCCTACGAGCTATATGTTTTAAGTTAACCATCTCGGCATCTAGTCCGCCTAAAGTATCGAATATAGTCTGAATTTGCCTCAAAAATTCTTCACTGTAATAGGATACAAATATTTTCTGAGGTTTATTTTTAGTAGGAATTGCTTGCATACCTAGGTTTGCTGGTCTTGTTTCTGGTGTAGTATTTGCTACAATATATTCAATAGACTGTAACAAGTCTGCTTTTCCTTTTTGAAAATCATTCGAGTTTACTGGCTTTCGTCTAACATCCAAGATTTCTATACCATTGCGAAATGGTTCATCTATCCGTTGATATGGAAATTCATTTGATGCTTCATTTACTAAAGGTTTTAACTTTTATTCTATAAATTCCTTAAACTTACTTGTCCAGAACTTCCAGTATCCTGTTTTGGAATGTTTATTCGCAAAGTTATCGTAATTAAATTTTTCTAGTTCTGACTTTAGTTCCTTAGCTTTTACGTTCATTTCGTTTTTATTCATTTTTATTCCTTCTTCTCCAAGGATAGATAAGCTCTTTCAGCGTGCTCCTGCCAATCTAGTCCATAATTTTCTTTCTCAGGGGATACTCTGATTCCGAATCTATAATCCAATCCTTTTAACACCAATAATACTACGATGAATGACCAGAAATGGATTAGAAATGAACCTAATAATTGCTTACCTAAATGAATCTTCTCGCCTTGGACAAAGAAAGCAGTAGCCACTCCTCCCCAAATACCGCAAAAGCAATGTACGGGAATAGCACCAACAGCATCATCAATTTTATTTTTGCTCAACCAATCAACACCCAAAATCACAATTACCCCAGAAACTATTCCTATCAATAAAGATTGATGTGGATTAACGGCATCAGAGGAAGCTGTTATTCCTACCAGACCCCCCAAGATGCCGTTGAGGATAGTTGAGAGGTCAACTTTGCGAGGTTTCTTGATCCACCTCGAGGCTATGACAGCCCAGGCGCTAGCACAGCCAGCGAGACTTGTGTTTAATACAATCTTCCCTACAGAGTCTGGTGAAAAATCCAACTAAACAGGTAAGGGGTCTCCCGTTATACCCGCGCATGTTAGCGGGTTTGTTCGCGAAGCGTCGGCTACGCCGAAGTTACCGTAAGATAGGGTCGCCTTATTAAAAAAGATTTAACCCTTTTCTGCATAGTCTGCTAACTATAAAGGCGACCCTATCTAAGGTTTCGTCTCCGGGGAATTACCTGACGGGGTATTCTGGCCCGTGGACATAACTCTTTAGTTGCTCAATCGTTACGCCGCCACAAGAGGCTACAAAATAATATCCTGTCGGTGAAAACCTTTTTGTCTGGTGTAAAACCGTTTTAAGTAATCAGAAAATCAGTAACGAATTAATCTACTAGTCACAGTCTTGATATTTGCTATTAGTTTAACTGGAGCGACTTTAGGGTTAAGGTCAACAAGTAAGTGAAGGTGATCTTTCTCTCCGTTAAATTCTACTAGGTTACAGTCCCATTTAACACAAGTGTCAGAGCAAATTTGCTTTAACCTGTTCGCGCAGCGGAGGCCGTAGGCCACATCAAAATTTGATCTGATATGACTTGTCATCTGTACTTTGTTACTAGTATAATATTTACAGTAATACGATAGATACACCGGTTTTTTTTGTGTAGTTACCTTTCATAACTATGGGATAAATGCTACAATAAAACCATGATACTCACTTACTGCTACCGGTTCAAGCCAAGTCCTGAACAAATCGCCACTATGGAGTGGTGGCTTGAACTTCTGCGTCGTCATTGGAATTACGCTTTGGGACAACGACTGAATTGGCTTCATCGGACTCGATCTCCGATTGATAGATGTAGTTTAGTCAGTGAGCCGATTGGTGAAATTCCAGAACCGGTCAGCTATTACACCCAACAAGCAGCTCTCAAGGAAACGAAACGTTTGTTTCCTGAGTACAAAAAAATCTATGCAGAAACTCAACAGGTGAATCTACAACGCCTTAACAAGGCGTGGGATAGATGGCGGAAACCTGATGCTAGCGGTAAACGTGGAGGTAGACCTCGTTTCAAAAAGACTGGCGAACTTCGCTCGTTTGTTTTTCCTAGGGTAAATAGTTCTAAGGCTGGGGCACATTTAATTGACGGCGTTTTAAAACTAAGTCGAATTGGATCGATGCCCGTCATAATGCACCGACCATTACCTAGAGGTTTTACCCTTAAACAATGTACTATTGTTCGGAAGGCAGATGGTTGGTACTGTTGCCTTTCAATGAAAGATGATACAGTTCCTGAAATACTGCCTATAGATTCAGTTAAAACTGCTGTCGGTATTGACGTTGGCTTGGAAAAATTCTTAACCACATCTGACGGGGAAGCGGTATCTATTCCGAAGTTTTACAGAAAAGCTCAGGACAAGCTAGCTCAGGCGCAAAAAGTTATGTCCCGTCGTGTCAAGGGATCTAAAAACTGGAAAAAAGCCAAGCACAAAGTGGCTTTATTGCACCTTCATTTAACCCGTTGTCGAAAGGAGTTTCATTATCAGGTTGCTCATTGGTTGTGTAATAAGTACGACTTAATTGCTCACGAAGACTTAAACATCAAAGGACTTGCTCGAAGTAAGTTAGCCAAATCAATACATGATGCAGCTTGGGGTGCATTTCTGGAGATATTGCAAGCAGTGGCGGTCAAACGCGGCTTGTTAGTCCAAGAAGTCAACCCACGGGGGACAAGTATTGAGTGCTTTAATTGTGGTTCTAGGGTTGAAAAAAGTTTGAGTGAGCGTGTTCATTGTTGTTTATGTTGTCAAGTCAAAATTGACCGTGATTGGAACAGTGGTATTAATATCTTAAATCGTGGATTAATGGCGGTCGGACTGCCGCTCAATGGCTGTGGTAAATCAATACAGGATATTGAGGAACAGCAAGTCTCATACGTGAGTTTGAGAAGCCCACATCATAATCTTTGATTTGATGTGGGAGTAGTCACAGTACTACCTGCGTTAAAGCCATACCACCCAAGCCACAAAATAAAAGTCCCCATCCCAGCAAGGGGTAAACTGTGGGGCTTTAACTCATTTTGTTCTCTTGGGGATAGCTGACTTTGACCATCAAACCTTCCTTTTCTTGGACCTAAAATGATGACGCAAGCTAAAGCAGCAGCTCCTCCAACAGAATGTACTACCAGAGAACCAGCAAAGTCATGGAATCCTTCATCTAGCCAGCCACCACCCCACACCCAAGACCCGCTGATGGGATAAACGAAGCCTGTAATAATAACTGTGAGTAAAAGATAGGCCCAGGGTTTGATGCGACCAGCAACAGCTCCGGAACAGATAGTTGCTGATGTGGCAGCAAAAGCAGCCTGAAAGAAAAAGTCTATGTAAACCGACAAGTCTTCAGCTCCTGCTCTGGGAACCAACTTGTTTAAGGCAACATAGGAGCTGCTCAGTCCTAAAACTCCTGGGATAACTATTACGTTTGGGTCAGGACTAGTGGCAGGGTGGTACATTAGAGCATACCCAAAGATAAAAAATACTACTATCCCTAAACAGACATCAGCAACATTCTTGAACAGTACGTTAACGGTGTTTTTGGCTGGGCTAAACCCTGCTTCTAGCATGGCAAATCCTAGCTGCATGGCAAATACTAAAATTCCTGCTATCAGCACCCAAAGATTATTGATTAAATAGATTAAATATTCCGGTGATTTGCTTATATCTTCCAGTACTTCTTTACTACATTCTTTGTCTATAGAATTTGCTAATACTTCCTGGGCAGAGGACGTATAAACTAAAATTAAAGGAATCAAGAATCCAGCTACTGCAATAAATAGGTATTTCGACCATTTCATTTTGGTTAAGAGTTCTTTAATAATCATTGGGCTTTATCAACTGCTCTATACTTCACCGAATTGAGAAATGCTATATTTGGAAATGCTATAGATTTCTTGACTAAGGGAACACCATGAACTGACATATCGAATCCCCATAGTTTTAACCTGGCTGTAAGTAATTAAGAGTTTAATCAACTCTTGATAGTGATTGCTTACTTGTCTTGACTATCAGTTTAGATATAACTCAGATAAAATTTATAAATTTTAATAACAATTAACTAAAGCTTTAACTATATAAAGCTTGGATAAAAAAAATATGATGAGAGAAAATTCGATAGTTTATCCCTTTATCCACAATGGATATCATCTATAGCATTTACAAGGGAACAGGGAACAGGGAATAGGGAACAGTAGGAAAGAACTTGAAGGATTTTTTGGTGTTATGAAAAAGCGATGCAGAGGTGCGACCCGTGGCGAATTTAATTCGCCTACGGAAAACGCACCTAAGCGGTCTTGACCACACTGCATCGCTACTCCCTACTCCCTACTCCCTACTCCCTACTCCCTACTCCCTAAAACCTAGGACAAGGTACTCAAGCCTTAACCCTTCTAGGCATAAACTTTTTGATAATAAGCTTGATACTCTTGGGATAGCAATGGTTGCCACCAATCCCGGTTGCTGAGATACCACTCAATAGTTTTACGTAGTCCACCTGCTAGGGTTTCTGTTGGTACCCAACCCAGTTCAGTTTTAATTTTAGTGGCATCAATAGCATAGCGACGGTCATGGCCTGGGCGGTCTTTGACAAAGGTAATTAACTGTTGTGCTGGAGCGACCGGTAGATCAGGGGCTAATTCATTCATCAGCTCGCAAATCTGGTGAACTAGGTCAAGGTTTTTGACTTCGTTATTGCCACCAATGTTATAGGTTTCTCCTGGTTGACCTTTGTGAATCACCACATCTAAAGCACGACAATGATCACCCACATAGAGCCAATCTCGAATATTTTGTCCATCCCCGTAGACTGGTAGAGATTTGCCCAACAGGATGTTGATGCACATCAGGGGAATTAATTTTTCGGGAAAATGATAGGGTCCGTAGTTATTGGAGCAATTGGTGATAATAGTCGGAACCCCATAGGTATGGTAATAAGCCCGGGCAAGATGGTCACTGCCAGCTTTGGAAGCAGAATAAGGACTGTTGGGGGCATAGGGTGTGGTTTCACAGAAGGCTGGGTCATCAGCACTTAGACTGCCATACACTTCATCGGTGGAAACATGGAGGAAGCGATAATCCCTTGGTTGTCCTTGATTTTGCCATTTTTGCCGGAAGGACTCTAGTAGGGTAAAGGAACCGACTACATTGGTGCGGATAAAGGCATCGGGTCCTAAAATGGAGCGGTCAACGTGGGATTCAGCAGCAAAGTGGGCGACGGTGTCGATGTTTTCTTCCTGTAGCAGGCGGTCTACTAAAACGCGATCGCATATGTCTCCCTGGACAAACCGCAAATTGGCTTTCTCTTCCAGACCAGCCAGATTCTGCCGGTTGCCAGCATAGGTCAGAGCATCTAGTACCACCACGCGATCGCCTGGGTACTGTTCACACCAGTGATGAACAAAATTCGAGCCAATAAATCCTGCACCACCTGTTACTAGTAATTGGCGAGGTTGTCTAGTAGTCAGGGATTTTTGTTCAGAATAATTCATGATTAGTTTGAGTATGTCAGTACTTCAGTTGGTTATTATAAAAAATAGGCAAAAGGTTAAAGGTTAAAGGTTAAAGGTTAAAGGTTAAAGGTTAAAGGTTAAAGGTTAAAGGTTAAAGGTTAAAGGCCATAAGTATTAAATAGGCAGGCAATATGCCAGCTATCAATAGGCTTTCATAAACAATAATTGACCCAAACAGCATCATCAAACTACCTTTTCAATAGAGAGGTCTAATTTTACCTAGTAGTAATGCTTAACGAGGTATTGGTTAACCATTAAACGTTATCAGTAAACCTACCCTACGGTAACCCCAAGGGCAAACAACCTGATCAACTTAAACCTGATAACCTTAAACCTGATAACCTTAAACCTTCAACCTTCAACAGTTAACTCACAAACTGTACTTAAGTTAATTCAACTTGTGAGTCATCACCAATCATGAATCGTAAGGCTTTTGGATGTTGGGGTGCAGCTTTAACTTTAGCTCTTTCTCCAATTAAACTATCAACAATTCGTTGATGAATTCCCGTTAATTTAGCACCTTTTAGAATCACGCTATGCTCAATGTCAGCATCTACTAGAGTAGCTTGTTCAGCAATGCTAGTATATGGACCAATAAAGCAGTTTTCCAGATGGCAGTTTTCACCAATGGTAACTGGACCACGAATGGTACAATTAGTAATATAAGACCCCTTACCAATCTTTACCCGTCCGCTAATTTGACTTTCGGAGTCAATTTCACCATCAACATCAGATTCTAGACAAGTATCTAAAATAATCTGGTTAGCAGCTAGTAAGTCATCTTTTTTACCAGTATCCAGCCACCAACCTTTGAGTTTAAAAGCTTCTACATTTTTTTGCTGATCAATCAAGTATTGAATCGCATCGGTAATTTCCAGTTCCCCTCTAGCAGAAGGCTGGATGTTAGCAATTGCTTGATGGATAACAGGAGAAAATAGGTAAACACCTACCAGTGCGAGATTAGAAGGAGGAACTTTGGGTTTTTCTACTAGCTGCAACACTCGCCCAAATTCATCGACTTTGGCAACACCAAAAGCAGTAGGATTTTCTACTTCCCTTAGCAAAGTCAGAGCATCCAGATTTTTATTCTGGAAATTCTCTACAAATAAGTTCAGCTCACTTTGAACCAAGTTGTCTCCCAAGTACATTACAAAGGGAGAATCTCCCAGAAAGGGTTGGGCGACTTTAACGGCGTGGGCAAGTCCTAAGGGTTGGTCTTGGAGGATATAGGTAATGTTGGCTCCGAAGCGATCGCCATTTCCTGTTTTAGCCTTAACTTCTTCCCCAGTTTCAGGACTGATAATAATACCGATATCAGTAATACCAGCAGCGATAATCGCTTCAAGCCCATACCACAAAATTGGTTTATTAGCAACAGGTACTAACTGTTTGGCACCAGTATAAGTTAGGGGACGTAAACGAGTGCCTTTTCCCCCAGAAAGAATTAGTGCTTTCATAAGCTATATAAAATCCTCACTATAAAGTCTGAAATATGAAATATGAATTATTAAGGTTGAAGGTTAAAGGTTAGCAGGTTGAAGGTTGAAGGTTGTTTGGTTGAAGGTTGTTTGGTTGAAGGTTGTTCGCGTAGCGTGGCCTTTTGGCCAAGGTTGTTCGCGTAGCGTGGCCAAAGGCCAAGGTTAGCAGGTTGTTCGCGTAGCGTGGCCAAAGGCCAAGGTTAGCAGGTTGAACGCGATGGACGAAGTCCCGCTTTCAGCGATCGCGTGGCCTATTGGCCAAGGTTGAAGGTTTAAGGGTGAACTTGAACTATAGCGGTTTTCATAGTAATCAGGTACACAGGATTTTTTTCCAATTCCCGATTCCCGATTCCCGATTCCCGACTCCCGATTCCCGATTCCCTACTCCCTACTCCCTACTCCCTACTCCCTACTCCCTCCTCCCTACTCCCTACTCCCTACTCCCTACTCCCTACTCCCTATGCTTATAGCAATTACCCAAGCTTGTGATAAAGTTCTGCTAACATTTGCCTCAAGGATTGACGCCAATGGGGCGGATAGGTTCCCAAGGTTTGGGATATTTTCTGGTTTGAGAGAACTGAGTAAGCTGGACGCTGAGCAGGAGTGGGGTATTCTGGGGTAGTAATTGGGACAACTCGCTGCAATTTTAAGGGGAAGCCCAGGAGTTTGGCTTCTTCAAAGATGGCAACGGCAAAGTCATACCAACTAGTGACACCACTGTTGGTGAAGTGATAGATTCCTCCTACCACTGGATTAGAATCCATTGCTTGCAAAAGTTGAGTAATGGTTACTGCTATATCCTTAGCCCAGGTAGGAGTACCCACTTGATCCGCTACCACCCGAAGCTCTTCTCGCTCAGCCCCCAGTCGTAGCATGGTTTTGACAAAGTTGCCATGACCACGAGTACCGTAAACCCAAGCAGTCCTCAGGATGAGAATGCGATCGCATTTTTGCTGCACCCCTTCTTCCCCTTGCAGTTTCGACTTACCATAGGAACCGATGGGGTTAGGAGTGTCTTGCTCCGTGTAAGGAGTATTTTTTTTGCCATCGAACACATAGTCAGTGGAAATATGGAGCAGGATGGCTCCTAAATTCTGAGCTTCCTCTGCCATGATGGTTGGAGCAACAGCATTAATCGATTTAGCCAGTGCCAGTTCTGTCTCTGCTTTATCCACAGCCGTGTAAGCCGCTGCATTGACAATCACGTCAGGCTTAATCTGATGAATTACCTGACGAATACTCTCTGGCTCAGCTAAGTCCATATCCGAGCGCCCCACACCGATTACTTGGCCTAGGGGACTCAGAGTATCTTCCAACTCTTGACCCACTTGTCCAGTGATGCCAGTGAGTAAGATTTTTTTCATTAAAAAACCTCGGCTGTTTTGAAAGACTTACCCGCTTGATCTTTAGCCGACAGACTAGGAGAGTCGGTCAGAGGCCAATGAATGGCTAGGTCAGGGTCATTCCACAAAATAGTCCGCTCGTGATCAGGAGCGTAGAAGTCGGTAGTCTTATATAAAACTTCAGCGAATTCAGAGACCACCAGGAATCCGTGAGCGAATCCAGCCGGAATCCAGATTTGTTGTTTATTTTCTGCACTCAGCAAACAACTAACCCACTGTCCAAAGGTCGGGGAGCTTTTTCTGATATCCACTGCCACATCAAATACAGTCCCCAGTAAAACCCGCACCAATTTACCTTGGGGCTGTTGAATCTGGTAGTGTAATCCTCGAAGCACTCCTTGGGCTGAACGGGAATAGTTATCCTGGACAAACTCAGCGGTGATCCCAGCTTTATCTGCTAGAACTCTTTTGTTGTAGCTTTCAAAGAAAAAACCACGGTCATCACCAAAGACGCGGGGTTCAATAATTAAGACTTCTGGTATTTTGGTTTCAATAACATTCATAGAGTTCTCTGGTGGATTAGCGAAGCGCGTTAAAGTGACCAACTACTCATCAAGTTTGTGTTATCTACACTGAAAGAATTTCAAGATTTTGTAAACTTTTTGTGAAATATATCAGTTTCACACTTTACACCCTAGTCGTCTGTTAATTGAAAACAAACAAGATTGATAGGGGAGTAATTATAGTAGTCTGCACTCAATTAGACTACACCTAGTTGTGTAGAAAGGGAGGGATGGCAAGATGGGGAAGATGGCTCTAGGCTTAATCTGACAAACTTTTGTATTCTACTGAGTTTCTAATTGTTATCAGGATTTCGGAATCGAAAAAATTAAATTAACTAAAAGTCCTTGACCTTGGCCTATTGGCCACGCTACGCGAACGGTCACGCTACGCGAACAGATTACCGATTAGCCATTACTTCAAGAACAAAATTACGAAATAGCACTACTACCTCTGGGATGATTTGATGTCCCATGTCAAATTCTTGATACTTGACCTGTATCCCTAAACCAGTTAAAGTATCTCTAGCATTGTGAGCAGCCATTAACGGTACAACCTCGTCTTGTCTGCCATGAACTATCAAAATCGGTGGTAACGATGAGCTTGTAGGAAGTTGGGGTTCGCTATGTAAATAGCCACTCATGGATACTAAGCCTGCTATTGGCAAGGCTAACCCTACATCTAATGTCATGGCTCCGCCTTGAGAAAATCCACTCAGAATGGTGCGGGATAGGGGCACGCCAGTGCTCACTTCGTTCGCGTAGCGTGGCCTTTTGGCCAGGGATTCGAGCCAATCAATCAGCTTCTGTCTGCTTTCGGTTAAGCCTTGATAGCCGGGGACATTCAGATCATACCACATTTTCCCCCCAGGTACAGCAGGATGGTCAAAGGGAGCTTCAGCAAATAGAAACTGATAGTCTGGTAAGTTTAGCGCCTTAGCCAAAGATACCAAATCTTCGGAGTTGGCTCCAAAGCCGTGTAAGCAGACAATTAATCCAGTTGGTGGTTGATTGTTGGTAGGGGCAACGTTAATATACTTCAGTGACAACGAATTATCTCCAGAATCAGAGTAGATGATCTCTTGAGAATTGTAAGCTTTTCGGCAACCAGTTGATAACAGAGTTATTCCCAGAGCTCCTAAACTTTGGAATAGAAATTTTCGTCGCTTAAATGGATTGAGTTTCACAATTAATAGGTTTTTGAACGCGATCGCGTGGCCTATTGGCCAAGGTTGGGAGGTTGTTCGCGAAGCGTGGCCTATTGGCCAAGGTTGGCAGGTTTGAGGTTGGCAGGTTGTTCGCGAAGCGTGGCCTATTGGCCAAGGTTGGCAGGTTGTTCGCGAAGCGTGGCCTATTGGCCAAGGTTGGGAGTTTGTTCGCGAAGCGTGGCCTATTGGCCAAGGTTGGGAGGTTGTTCGCGAAGCGTGGCCTATTGGCCAAGGTTGGGAGGTTGTTCGCGAAGCGTGGCCTATTGGCCAAGGTTGGGAGGTTGTTCGCGAAGCGTGGCCTATTGGCCAAGGTTGGCAGGTTTGAGGTTGGCAGGTTGTTCGCGAAGCGTGGCCTATTGGCCAAGGTTGGGAGGTTGAAGGGTTGAAGGTTGAACGTGATCGCGTGGCCTATTGGCCAAGGTTGAGGGGTGAAGGTTGAAGGGTTGAACGTGATCGCGTGGCCTATTGGCCAAGGTTGGAGGTTGAAGGGTTGGAGGTGGTTTTTGTCCAGGCGTCCGTTGTAGGGTAGGTTGGAGTTTGATGATTGACGGTGAGGGAATCTCAAATTCTAGCAGTCGCCAGGGCAGGCGCGGACATGACAAAAGTCTCAAACCTAAGTAAGCGCAAGAGTTTGACTTCTGACTTCTGACTTCTGACTTTTGACTTCTGACTTCTGACTTCTGACTTCTGACTTCTGACTTCTGACTTCTGACTTCTGACTTCTGCTATAACATTACTGATTACACTCAATCGTTCCACCATTGACCAACCCCTTGCTTGTTGCTTTTGCTTGAGAAAACTGCACAGGTTAAATAGCATGACATCTATATACTAGTGGAGTGCTGTCTCAATCGGTTATGGATGCATCTAGATACTCGACAATTCGGGTATTTGACCCAGCCAATAACGAAGAAGGCTACAAAGTCTGCCATCAACAGCAAGCACAGGAGTTTTTTGAACAAACACTCCTGGGATTACATCCAAAGGAAAGATTATCAGCTCAGTGGGAGCGAGATATCCAGGATTTACTGCTATCCTGGTTTCGCCCTGAGCTATCTACTGTTGATCCTACATGCCAGGCGTTAGCTGGACTTTGTCTTCGGTGCTATGTTTCTTCCTCGATCCTAAAGGCTTGTAAAACACTAGCGAGTCAGTTTTGCCTTGACTATCGGTTAACTTACCGTGAGCTGCTATCCTATGTACTCAATGATGATGGCAAAACTCCGATTATTCTCGATAGTGATGGCAAAGCTCAACTGGTTGTTAATAAGCAAGGTGACATTGAACCTGGACTTGGTCAGTTTTTTACGATTGATGTCTTGGCAAGCTATCGTCTGAACTCATCAGCTCGCCTCAGTTTGGACAATTGGGCATATCTTAAAACCAAACAACATCCTGAGATCAAACGTTGCTTAGCTGAACAGGGATTGCCCTTGTCCAGTAACTGGTCACTGTTGGGACGAGTTAAACTCAGACATCTTGAACAGCTCTATCCACGCGATCGCAAACTAGTTGAAACGTTCCATACTGTCTATTCTCAAGACAGACAACAGCAACGGCGCAATAGAGTTAACCATAGAGTTAAGCATAGAGTCAACCATAGAGTTAACCAATGCCTTGAGCCTAGGGATGACCAACTCCAAGACATGCTCCACCTGTTGCCAGAACGTGGTGTTATAATCAATTCCACCAAAGAGCTTCACAAAGAACTAACCAGGATAGCCAAGGGTCTGCAAGAGGAGGAGATTTGGAGCCGCAGAGGAAGTCCGATCTGGGAACCTCTAGAAGCACGGGATCCAGAAACTGGCGAGTATGTCCCGAAAGAATTACCTGATCTAAACTCTATTAATACCATAGATCATTTAGGACAATCTGAATTGCAGGATTTTCTTGAACAGGGACTGATTGAGGTTTTAGATCACGCTATAGCGCAAGCGTTGGCTGAGCACATTGCCTCTTTAGAGCAAAAGCGCCGTTACGCTTGTTTTGCTTCAAAGGTTATCCCAGGTTTCCGATTCCTTTACTGTGAGGGTAAGTCTCTTAAAGAGATAGCAACCCTTTTGAATATGACCAATCATTCCCAAGCCAGCCGAGTCTTGGCACCAGGGAAACTGCTGAATCGCGTTCAGTATCTGAGTGTAGAAAATTTTTTCCAGCTTATCTCAACAACTACTAAAGGATTAGCTCTGGAAAAAAATGCCACAAAGCTCGATTATTTGAGTAACCTGATGCAGGAATTCGAGGCTTTCTTGAACACACAATTTTTTCAAGAAGCGGTAGCCGAACTGAGTACTTCTAAAACCCGTTCAATGACTAGTTTATATGCTCAGCGACTGTGCCGATATCTAGATGAACACAAGGATAAAACTAATGAATAATGCTAGGATAGATTCCAGGGATATAACCCTTTCAACTCTAGAAGTATTTTGGCTCGAACCTGAAGACTTTGACCAAGCGAAAAAGATTAGTAAAAAATTGAATAATGAGGCAAACCATTGGCAAAATTATCGAAATGGTTTAGCGTTATTTGGGTTTGAAAGATGGTTAGAAGAACGGGTTGATAAGCTACAAATTAATAATGATAAATGTTCGGTGTTTCAACCAGACTATGCTAATCTGATTGAAACGGTATGTAATTTGAGAGTTGGGGATTTTAATCTGTGTATACTTGTCACGGAAAATCTCCTAGAGCCAGGGGTTAATGTTCCAATAGCTGCTGTTGAATTACCAGAAATTGCCGCTCATTTCTATATCATAATTGAGGTTAAAGAAACCCAAGAACACGGTATTATTAGAGGTTTTTTACGTCACGACGAGTTGGTTAAATATCGCGAATCAGCTAACTTACCACAAGGTAACCGTAACTATAATTTACCTCTGTCTTTATTTGATGAGCAACCAAATCATTTACTGCACTACTTGCGTTGGTTAGATTCTCAAGAGATCACAATTCCAGTTGCTGATACTAAGCGTTCTGTTCAGGAAATCCTACCATTCTTTGCTGAAACAGCCATTAATACAGCAGAGTGGCTGCGAGGAGAAATGGATCAGTTAGCAAGCTGTTTATCTTGGCAACTGCTTCCTGACTATACTTTTTCTAAGCCATCGATGCGTCGGATTAGTCCAGTATCGGATGAACCGGACAGATATCGAGCGATCGCTAAAGAGTTGAGACGACAAAAAGGATTAATTGTTCCGGCTCATGCTCGTGGCTCTTACCAAACTGTTAATTTAAATGGCATTCTGTTCAAACTATGTGCTGTTACCTGGTTCATTTACCAGAAAGCACCAGAAGATACTCGAGAATGGGCATTGCTATTGCTAATCGAAGACTGTCTTGGTAATACACTTCCCCCTGGTATGAAGTTACGAATCAGTGAATTCACTGGTGTTGTCTCTGAAGCGGTATTGGTAAATGAACGTTATCTCCATGTTGCAGTAGCAGGTAGCTGGAACCAAAAATTTGTAGTAACCATTTCTTTAAGTAA
>NZ_JAAHHU010001380.1:0-1366 GCF_010672095.1 Moorena sp. SIO3I6
TGTAAATAGTTCAGTCTTTATTCTATACTAACCTTCAGTAAGAATTGCTCGCTGTTTACCTTGTTGACCACCGTTGTTGAGAAAGGCTTCAGCATTCTGAAAATTATCGCAATCTACAGCTTTAGCTAGTATTTGTCCTGGTGGTAGTTCAGCACCATCTTGAGCAATAACTAGCCCTATCTCCCCTGATCGAATATTAATTAATGGTACATTGTGAACTTTAAACAACTCTGTATTAATGTAGTGAATTCCAGGAGGAATAATGGCTAATTGGTTCCCTTGTTGACCGCCGTTTTTGATAAATGCTTCAGCGTCCTGAAAAGTGCCACATTCAACAACTTTACCAAAGTTCTGACCAAGTGGAAGTGGCTGACCATCCCTTGCTTCCACTAACCCTACTTCATTAACTCTAATTTTGATAAGTTCAACTCTCTTAATTTTGAAAAGTTCTGTATTAATTGCGTATTTGCCAGTAGTAAGAATCTTTAGCTGTTGTCCCCTATATCCCCCATTGTTAATAAATGCTTTTTCATCCTCAAAATTGTTACATTCAACAGCATCACCAAAGGTTTTTCCAATCGGCAGTGGCTTGCCATCTTTCGCTTCTACTAAGCCAATTTCATAGTCATAAATGGAAGTAATTTTACTGATTTCAACAGAAAAAAGTTTAGTATTAATCCGATAAATACCATTTCTTAAAATGCCTAACTGCCTACCCCGTTGACCACCATTTTTGATAAAGGCACGACCATCTTGAAAGTCATCACATTCTTCGACAACTTTACCAAACATTTTACCTGTGGGAAGAGAAGCACCATCGTTGGCTGTTACTAATCCAATTTCATCTTTATCAATCTGTATAGCTTTTTGTTTGACAACTTTATAGGACAACGGAGAGTGGAAATGTCGTCCAGGACCAAGAGTATCAACCTGCCAACCCATTTCTCCATTAAGAGCAATTTGACGATTAGATGGTAAAGGACTACCAAACTTTTTATAGACAATTCCCACCTCATCTTCAGAGATTACATAAACGCCAGGTGCCCGATCAATTGCCATAACAAAAACTCCAATCCATTTAATTAACTAGTTAATAATCAAAATAAGAATTTTTCGCTACCTTAATCCTTATTATTTTAGGATAAAACAAAACCTTTTCATATCAATCAATCCCTCGATCTGATCTGAGGGGGTGACATGAGCCCTAAAAAGCTTAGTATATAAGGCTTTGATGCCAATGAGCTTATGGAAGATACAGCCCCAGATTAACCCTCGATTCATTGTCTTGATGCAAAGCGCGAGTGTGGGAAACCCCCGCAGGTCGGAGCTGCATCCCTTAATGGCAAGCTCAAACCCTTATAAATAC
>NZ_JAAHHU010001381.1:0-1365 GCF_010672095.1 Moorena sp. SIO3I6
TGAAGACTTACAACAGAAGTTAGCTCAACAAAAATCTGAAACTGCTGAACAAACGGAAAGCTATCAGTCTTTACAACAGCAGGCTAAAGAGCAATCTAATCTGGTCAAAAAGTTACAGAAGCAGCTAGCTGACCAAAAATCTGAAACTGCTGAACAAACGGAAAGTTATCAGTCTTTGCAACAGCAGGCTAAAGAGCAATCTAATCTGGTCAAGAAGTTACAGAAGCAGCTAGCAGACCAAAAATCTGAAACTGCTGAACAGACCGAAAGCTATCAGTCTTTACAACAGCAGGCTCAACAGCAAGCTACTCTGGTTAAGAAATTACAGAAGGAGCTAGCTGACCAAAAATCTGAAACTGCTGAACAAACCGAAAGCTATCAGTCTTTACAACATCAAGCTCAACAGCAAGCTAATGTGATTGAAGACTTACAACAGAAGTTAGCTCAACAACAATCTCTAGCAACACAACAGGTAGAGAGTAACCAAGCTCTGGAACAGCAGGCTCAAGAGCAATCTAATCTGGTGAAAAAGTTACAGAAGCAGTTAGCTGACCAACAATCCCAGGCGGCGCAACAAGTAGAAAGTAATCAGGTTATACAACAGCAAACTCAAGACCAACAGAAGCGTATTGCTGAGTTAGAGCATCAGTTGTCTAAACAAAAATCTTCGGCTAATCAACCTACCAAGAGTTATGAGTCTTTGAGACAGCATAATCAAGAGCAAGAGGATCGGATCGCCACTTTACAAAAACAAATTGCTGAGTTAAAGCGTTGGGCAACCATTGGCAAAACAGAGTTGAATAAGAGGCGTAGCCGGAGATTGTTTTAGCTAGTGCCGGAAAGCATCAATAATTATCCCACGTCCCCTGGCTTCCTTGGTTGATAGTTTTGGGGATAATTTTTGGTTTCAATGACAACAAATAATTGGATTATTCTGGTATTATTCCCGAGATGCTTTCCTGCTTGAACCAAAGTTTAGCAACTGTTCCAAGCGTGATATCGAACTAGCTGCTGATTCTCGGATATAGGGGTCGGCTTCCTGATTCTCAGCTTTAGCAGATAGCACTTCCATAGCTCTCTCATCCCCTAAGGAACCTAGAGCCTGTAGCACAGTAACTTGAAGCGCAATATCGTCGATGTCCAAAGCAGCCACTAGGGCTTCAAAAGCTGGTGGACCAATGGTTCCCAGTGCGCCAACTGTCGATATTTTGACAACGGGATCTGGGTCTTTAAGGGCGGTTTGTAGACTCTGCAACCCCACAGTTGGGAAAGTTTCTTCTGAGTAGTTAAGAGCGATCGAAGCCAGCGCTTTTGCACAGCTAGCCCGTACTGTGTTATTTTCACTAGTTGTTAAGGTTTCTGCCA
>NZ_JAAHHU010001382.1:0-1364 GCF_010672095.1 Moorena sp. SIO3I6
GATCCAAATAGTTGATTCGAGAGTTCAGTAATGCTTGAAACATTACCGAAAATTACACCACACTTTGAGAGCACCCTATCATTGTTCAAATAATTGCTGTGTTGCAATGCTTGTTTGGCAACATAGAGCCACCGTTGGAAGAGAGGATCTAACCCTTCAAGAAGTTCTGAAGGCAAGTTGTATCCAGTGACATCAAACTGAAAATCTCGGATATATCCTCCCATTAAGGAGTAGGTTTTATCCGGTTTATTTTTTAATGGATTAAAAAAAAATGCCGGTTCAACTCCTATGTCATCCTTATTTAATTCGGAAGTAGAATCTTTTTTGCTAATCAGATTATGCCAGAATTCTTCTGGAGTTTTGGCATCAGGGAAGAGGCAAGACAATCCAATTATTGCTATTTTATCCATAGATTTTTGATCACAAAATATAGCTTTTACAGCTTTTACAGCTTTTACAGCTTTTAATAATCAGCTTTAAAAAAATGTAGTTCCGGTATAATATTAATTGCTTTGATAAAAAAAACTTTTACCATAAAGGAAAAATAGTTCCTTTCCAGCCAAGCCAACGGGAATAAATTTGTCCTTCACGATTATGGGCTATCATATCAACAATGACATTTTTATTTACTTTAGATTTGAGCTCCGTAGATACATAAAACGTTTCTCCCGGTGGGATCATGGCAAATTGTTCAAATTTTTCCGATTGGGAAGGTAACAATTCCTCTTGATAAAACGCATAAATTAAAATTCCATTAGCGTGTGTCTGAAGATCAGCGATGTAGGGATTGAAAGTTTGAATTGTAAACTGCCCTTGTTGTCGGTCACTAATAGATGACCAACGACAGGCTGCTGTAATTTTTTTAGCAGTCAGATTCAAGACCCGTTTCACCCCCCAAAAGGAAGGGCCATGAAATAAGGTGCATTTTCCAGCTTGATATAATGGTGATTTAATCTGTTCAGGAATTTCAACATCTTCCTCAACGTTAACGCTCTCATAAGTGGGAGCACTCTTGATTTCTCTGACCAGCTTAATCTGAGCCCGATAATGCTCATGATAAGGAATTTTACTTTCTTCTTTTTTACTCCATATTTTTCCTTCAAATTCTATTGAACCGTCATTGGTCTTAGCAATTTCTTTGAGATCCAGAACATATTCACTTGCCAGATTATTATTGAAAATAATCCCTTTCAAGACCTTGAAATTTGTGTAACTGAAGAATTTGTAACCGGGATACAGTTGTTCACAGGCATTAATAATCCATCCTACGGCACAAGTAGCTGGCAATACTGGATAACCGCCAATGATGTGATCTTGTAAAAAGGGATTAGCGTCCAGTGTCAATTTGCGGCGAATACGATAGA
>NZ_JAAHHU010001383.1:0-1362 GCF_010672095.1 Moorena sp. SIO3I6
ATTGCTACCCAAGCTGGTGCTTTTCCCGAGATTGTGGAAGATGGTAAGACAGGTCTGCTGGTTGAACGGAGTAATGCTGATGCTTTAGCAGACGCCATCTTGCAACTTCTTTCTGACCAAGAACTTAGAACATCCATGGGACAAGCTGGACATCAGCGAGCGGTTGAACTATTTTCTTTCGAGAAAGTTGTTGATGATTTACTAAACCAGTACAAGACTATTCTTTGAGGCGTTACTTAATTGAAGTATGAATGCGCGAGCGTTTGGTTTTGGTAAAGCCCCCTAAATCCCCCAAATTTGGGGGACTTTTAGAGTTTTGTTCCCCCCAAATTTGGGGGGCTAGGGGGGCAAAATCATACCCAGAATCAGCAACGCCTTATTTTAAAGCCAAAGACAGAAGTGTTGAACTTCAGAACAGAGAATAGTGACAAGTGACAAGTTAAAAATGAACAATAAATTATCCTTAAAAACTCTGGTACGCCAGTTTTATCGTTTTCTAATCCATAGAACCAGAGTTGAGTATGACAGAAGTAATCTAAGACGCTCGGCAATTATTTTTTCACCCCATCAGGATGATGAAACCCTGGGCTGTGGTGGAACAATTATCCGTAAAAAGCAAGCCGGAGCCGATATAAAAATTGTTTTTATGACAGATGGTTGTCAATCTCATGCTCATCTGATTCCAGAAAATAAAGTAAAATCAATACGTGCTAATGAAGCCTTGGCAGCCGCTCAAAAACTTGGTCTGCAACAGCATGATGTAAGCTTCCTGGAATTCAAAGATGGAACATTAGATAAAACCAGAAACTTTGTTATCCATAACGTCGCACAAATTATTCTTAACTATCTTCCTGAAGAAATTTTTATTCCCTACTACAATGATGGGGTATCTGACCATAATGCTACCAATGAAATTGTCATAGCTGCACTCAAAACAATTAAATTTGATGTGACAGTTTATGAGTATCCTATATGGTTCTGGAATCACTGGCCTTGGACAAGGGTGGAAGGGAGTAAACCAAACCTAGTCTGCTTTTTTAAAAAAACCATCATGTCAGGGTTTCGCTTACTGAATGATTTTAGATTATCTGTCTATATTGGGGATGTTTTTGATATCAAACGTACTGCCCTAGACCAACATCAATCTCAAATGAAACAACTCATTCCTCATCCACGCTGGCTAACCCTAAAGGATGTGTCAGAGGGGGAGTTTTTAGACTGCTTTTTTCAAAACTATGAATTATTTCGTCGATATAGTTTGACTCATAATTCTGAATAATCTTGATGCAGTCGCTCATGGGGGAAACCACGGCAGTCGCTCATGGGGGGGACCCCCAAGACCGCGCTGCCTTCCCAAGACCC
>NZ_JAAHHU010001384.1:0-1360 GCF_010672095.1 Moorena sp. SIO3I6
TTCAGGAGCCCAACCCCAGTCACGCTTAATTGCCATATTGCCCAAACGAAGCTTCTCTTTACTACCGTTAGCAATCCGACAAGCAGCACTAACCCTCGTTGCTGTGGGAATACCGATGCCAAGGGAATTCAACCCTGGGATAAAGGCTTGCTTAGAGGGTTTTTTACAACCATTTAACTCAAATAAAACCGCAGCACGGACACCGTAGGCGTCTGCTAAGTCTTGCCAAGTGGCATTCAATGGCACATTCACCAAGATGCCATTGAATGGCGGAATCAAAATCTCTTGCCCCACTGGCATTGACTGCCGGTTTAAGGCTCGATTAAATCTAAGTAGTGTAGCCTCTTCAAGATTGTATTGGTTGGCAATACTCTCGACGGTTTCACCTGCAGCCACTTGGTGGCGAGTTAAGCGAGAGAGCACTGGCGGTGGACAAATATCCTCTATAGTTGTGTTTTGAGTTACTGTGTTTTGTGCCTGTTGTACTGTTTTTACTGTCAGGGTTGTTCGCGTAGCGTGGCCTTTTGGCCAAGGTTGCAGGTTGGCTGGTTGAAGTGTGGAATTTGTGAAATTTAACTGGCTTTGCGTTCGCTGAAAGCGGGACGAAGTCCATCGCCAACCATCATCTACAGATAAAGAACCAGAATAGGAATCCGTTGTTCCCAAGTTTGAAGTAGCAACAGTTGGGGTCACTAGCCAAAAAATTGTGGAAACAATTGGGAGCCAGCGCACTAGATTCATTGTTAACGATTGAGTCATAGATCAAGACTAGGCCAGAGGTAAACGGTTTCAAATTTTAGACTTCAAGCAAACAACCTAACCTTCGGGAATGGCTATATTTTGAACTTTCCCCGTTCGCGTAGCGTGGCCTTTTGGCCAAGGACTTCCCTCAACCCTCTAAAAGAGTAAACCTTCAACTATTCAACCTTCAACTATTCAACCTTCAACTAGTGAAGCTTTAGAGCACTCTTAAAATGCTAGGAATACTATCCACTGCCTCTAGAGTCTGAATTTCATCTAGAGCCTGTCGGAAGTTCCCTTCACGCACATCATGAGTGACGACCACAATTTCTGCTAAGTTTCCTTGGAAACCAATTTGCACCACAGATTCTAAACTGACATGATGTTTGCCAAAAGTGGTGCCTAAATGCCCAATTACACCAGGATGGTCTTGACTAAGGAACCGTGCATAAAAGCGGGTGACCAGGTCTGAAATAGGAGCAACAGTACAATAGTGCTGATGAGCACAACTAAGTAGAGGATGTAGTTGCTTGGCTTCGAGATCGCTTTTGAGGACAGCAGCAATGTTTAAGATATCCGACACCACTGCACTGGCTGTTGGACCAGAACCTGCACCAGA
>NZ_JAAHHU010001385.1:0-1359 GCF_010672095.1 Moorena sp. SIO3I6
CCGCTATATATGTTGTTCGGGTTTATTAGAACATCACTACATGTTCATTGCTATCTTATTTTGGGGTAGAACTATCTTAAATAACTACCTTACTTGAGTAGATATACAGTTGTTCTAATTAAGTACAATAGTTAATTTTCGTATTTTAGTAAGAAACTTAAAAAAAACTGCTTGAGTTCTCAGGTTCGTATGATAGCAAGACACTATATATAGTGTCTTTAGTCAACACCTCTGTCAGGTCAACGCTATAAAAATTAATAAAATATTAATTAAATTTAAATAAATAATTATAAAAATTATTATAAAAAGGATATTCTTAGAATGTTAAGATCGCGTTGAAATAAGCTTCGAGGGTTTGCTGTGAGCAGTTCAGTTACTTTAGAGCTTCAACCTATTCTGCCCCAGATTGCCGCTAACAATCGTTTAAGACTATTTTCTGGTTCGGCAAATGTTTCCCTTTCTCAGGAAGTAGCACGTTATCTAGGCCTCGACTTGGGACCGATGCTACGGAAACGATTTGCTGATGGGGAGCTCTATGTCCAAATTCAAGAATCGATCAGAGGGTGTGATGTTTACCTCATTCAACCGACTTGCTATCCGGTCAATGATTACCTGATGGAGTTACTGATTATGATCGATGCTTGCCGTCGAGCCTCAGCGCGGCAAGTTACTGCTGTAATTCCTTACTATGGTTATGCGCGAGCAGACCGTAAAACGGCGGGACGTGAGTCCATTACAGCCAAGCTGGTGGCTAACCTGATTACTGGAGCTGGTGCTAATCGCATTTTGGCAATGGATTTGCACTCCGCTCAAATTCAAGGTTATTTCGATATCCCCTGTGACCATGTCTACGGTTCACCAGTATTGCTACAATATCTTGCTTCTAAGCACCTAACTGATCTAGTAGTAGTTTCGCCCGACGTTGGTGGTGTGGCTAGAGCCAGAGCCTTTGCCAAAAAGCTATATGATGCCCCCCTTGCCATTATTGACAAGCGCAGGCAAGCTCACAATATCGCTGAAGTGATGAATGTGATTGGGGATGTCAAGGGCAAAACGGCGGTGTTGGTGGATGATATGATTGACACTGCTGGCACGATTTGTGAAGCTGGCAAAGTACTGCGTCAAGAGGGGGCTCGCCAAGTCTATGCTTGTGCAACCCATGCCGTGTTTTCGCCACCAGCTGTAGAGCGCCTCTCTAGTGGGGTGTTTGAAGAAGTAATTGTTACCAATAGTATTCCACTACCGGACGCCAAACGGTTTCCACAGCTGACAGTGCTTTCAGTGGCTAACTTATTGGGTGAAACCATCTGGCGTATTCATGAAGACTCTTCTGTCAGCAGTATGTTTCGTTAAAAATCC
>NZ_JAAHHU010001386.1:0-1358 GCF_010672095.1 Moorena sp. SIO3I6
TGTTTCTCTACCTAGTATTTTTCAGTATTGTTAACTTGAGCCTAGACCCATCAATTCTTGCCGAAGACATCGTGTGGACTCTATACGTATCAACCGCTCTTTCGGCAGCTGTTTACCAGAGTCGAATTGTCAAGAATCCCCACTTACTAGGTGTTAGGGAACAGGGAGTAGGGAGTAGGGAGCACAGAAGTCAGAACAGGAAAGAGGTAAGAGGGAAAAAATCCTGTGTACCTGATTGCTATGAAAAACCCTGTAAATTATTTCAGTAAAATAAACGGGATAGTAAGCCATGAAAAACTCAGAGGAAAGTACCATTGATGAACAAGAAGACCCTCCCTTAGCAGAACTTCCGAGCATTTCGATAGTTGTTCCTAATTATAATAGCGGATCAACTATCTGTGCCACCTTACAAAGCTTAATTGAACAGAACTATCCCAAGCTAGAAATCCTTGTAATTGATGGCGGCTCCACTGACAACAGTGTCGAAGTAATTAAGCAGTTTGAACCATACATTACCTGGTGGGTTAGTGAAAAAGACAGTGGTCAATCCAATGCCATTAATAAAGGTTTTGCGAAGTGTAATGGTGATATCGTTAATTGGCTGTGTAGTGACGACCTCCTAGCACCAGATGCCTTACACACAGTGGGAAAATACTTTGCCGAGTCGCCTGATATTGACGTCTTAGTTGGTCGCAGCCAAATTGAATATAGGACTGACAATTTAGGTCAACCACTCAAAGGAGCTAATTTTTGGATGACTCTATTTGGGCGAGTATTGCCCTTAGGATTAGGGTCACGACCGATGATATTGGATGCTAAAAAACAGATCTACATTAAAGCTCCTACACTCAAACAAATTGACTTAATTTCTGTTGCTTCTCCCATTCACCAACCTAGCTGCTTTTATCGGCGCAAGCTGCTTGATCGACCTCAACCATTAGATGAAAGCTATGAGTACACCATGGATATTGAGCTATTTAATTATTTCTACTCCCGTGGTGTGCGCTGGCGCGTGATCGAAGAGGTGCTAAGCATTGCTCCAGTAAGTGGTGACAATAAAACCAGCATCGCTGGTGTAAAAGCTACCTATGAATTAGAGCAAATATACAAAACTTACACCAAAGAATTAATCCCTCTAACCTATTGGCATAGACGACTACGTTATCCCTTGGAGCGTTTTATCAAACGTCATCGTGGCCGTCTTTGGTTATACATAGTCGGACCAGTATGGGTTGCCCTCACACTACTATTAAGCCCATTTTATGGTGTTGAAAAAGTTTGGGCACTTAGGTGGACAAAGTGGATTTGATTACTTTTAGGGAACAGGGAACAGGGAAAAGGGAATAGGGAATAGGGAA
>NZ_JAAHHU010001387.1:0-1357 GCF_010672095.1 Moorena sp. SIO3I6
CCTTACTAGAAGTAGAACGATTACCATGCTTAGCAACCAGCACTCCAGCTGCCGCCACTACGAAGGCTACTGCGGTAGAGATATTAAAGGTAGACGCGCCATCCCCACCGGTACCACAGGTATCAATGACGGGTTGGTTGTGTTCAATGGTTGTCTTCTGCAACGACTGGGATTGTAGCACCTGAGCCATCCCTGCCAATTCGGTAGCGGATACTCCTTTACCCTGGATAGCTGCTAAAAGTGCCCCAGATAAGACGGTCGGAATTTCTTCATTCAACCATCCCTGCATCAGTTGTGATGCCTGGTCACTGGATAACGATTGCCCATCCAACAACTGTTGCAACAAACTGGGCCAGTTAGAAGAGGTTTGAACCATTATTATAGAAGCAGAGTATTTTTTCTAGAAATGCGATCGCATTCACTATTGAATCACTATTTCCGATCAATCTCTCACTAACAAGGCTACAGCATAAGCAGCAATTCCCTCTTCACGTCCCACCGGACCGAGCTTTTCATTAGTGGTTGCCTTAATGCCAATTTGGTCAGGCTTTAGCTCTAGCACTACACTTAAGCGATCGCGCATTGTCTTAATATGAGGCTTAAGCTTAGGACGCTCCGCCACCACCACCGAATCAATATTGCCAATCCCCCAGCCATGGGATTGGATCAACTGATTCACCTGATCCAACAATACCAAACTATCCGCACCCGCCCATTTTTCGTCAGTTGGGGGGAAATAATGACCAATATCGCCCAAACTCAAGGCTCCCAGCATGGCGTCCATGATGGCGTGAGTCAGGACATCGGCATCACTGTGACCGAGTAATCCCAATTCATGAGGAATGTCTACACCTCCGATAATCAGACGGCGACCTTTGCCCAATTTATGGATATCGTAACCGTTGCCAATCCGAATAGTCATTTTTAGCACTTAATCCCACGTTAACAGAGCAAGCGATCGAATTTTACCTGCTCTTTAAGGCTGCTGCCAAATTCTGTAAATTAGTGAGAATATACCGAGGTTTTTAGTCTGGTTTACCTATATCTTTTCGTCTTCTTAATATTAAGTTTTATTTCGAGATTGGAAATTTATGGAACCTACAGTGTATTTACGGATATCTAGAGAACAAATATCCCAAATATATTAGGAGGTAGCACAATGAAAAAAATCGGTTCTACTACTCTACTCATGTTCGCTACACTCTCGGGACTTCTGTTGTTTGCTCCCCCAGTAAAAGCGGATCAGATCAGATACTGTTACAGTGTCCCTCGTTACTACGTTGAGAAGGATGCAGCTAACCATCGTGAAGCTTACGATGATGGTTATCAGGAGGGGCGACGTGATGCCAGGAGGGGA
>NZ_JAAHHU010001388.1:0-1351 GCF_010672095.1 Moorena sp. SIO3I6
TGAAGGTTGTAGGTTATTTGCTTGAAGGTTATCTTCACAACCTACAACCTCCAACTTGTCAACCTTCAACTGATCTAAACGCACCTGATAGAAATTTGCCTGAACCGCCAGCACGGTACCCAGCCAACGGGTTGACAAGTTTGACGAATTAGTGTATTCTAATTCAATCATGAAGATGCTGGTGTGGACGACGCACCTTCAGAGCAAAATAGCGATCGCGTTCTTCAACACCCTCTATGGGGTAACCCTCCATAGTCAGACTATCAGGAACCTGTTCAATGGGTTCTCCTGGGTCGAGCCACACTTCTAATAGGGCACCTGGAGCCATTTTTTCTAGATAGAGTTTAGTGCGAACAAAGTTAATCGGGCAAGGGGTACCCCGCAGATCCAGTTGATCATCAGGTAATGAACTCATCTGCGAGGAGGCTAGTCCACTCATGAGCCAAACAACCCTCCCAAGAATCCTTCGATACCACCTTTACCAGTGCGCTCACCCTTAATTTTCGCTAGCTTCTCTAGCAATTCCCTTTCCTCAGGGCTAATCCGAGTGGGGATATCTATCAAAATCGTGATTAGGTGATCGCCCCGACTGACTGGGTTGCCCAATTTTGGGACACCGTGATTCTCTAAAGTTAATACAGTATTGGGTTGAGTACCGGGTGGAATAGTTAATTCCACTGGACCGTCTACTGTCTCTGCTTCGATAATACAGCCTAAAATTGCTTGTAAATAGCTAATTTTCATTTCAGACAGAATGTTAATGCCATCCCGCTGAAACTGGCTGTCTTCGTTTACAAATAGATAAACGTATAGGTCTCCTGGTGGACCAGCACGTAATCCAGCATCCCCTTCTTTAGAAACCCGTAGCCTGGTGCCATTATCCACCCCTGCTGGAATGGTGATTTTCAGTTTTTTGGTTTCTTGTTTACGACCAGCACCACCACAGGCTTCACACTTATCCTCAATGATTTGACCTTCACCGTTACAGGTAGGACAGACTGAGACTTGGGTGAAACTACCAAAAGGGGTACGAGTAGCACGCCGTACTTGACCTGTACCGTTACAGGTTGGGCAAGTGCGGGCTCGAGTTCCTGGCTTTGCCCCTGTGCTGTTACAGACTTTACAAGTTTCTAGGTGAGGAATGCGGATTTCCTTTTCACCACCGAATATAGCTTCCTTGAAAGCCAGCTTCAAGTCTAGTCGCAGGTCGTCACCACGCACCGGGCCACTACGCCTACGACCAGTTTGCTGACCCATACCACCAGCAAAGCCGCTGAAGAAGCTTTCAAAAATATCAGCAAAGCCCATATCCCCAAAATCTGAGTAGGCTGCTCCCGCACCTGAGGAAACA
>NZ_JAAHHU010001389.1:0-1350 GCF_010672095.1 Moorena sp. SIO3I6
AAGCTGTTGCTTAATAACATTGCAGCGCGGTCTTGGGTAGGCAGCGCGGTCTTGTGGGTCACCCCCGTGAGCGACTGCCGTGGTTTCACCCATGAGCGACTGCATCAAGACAGCGATAGGGATCCATAGCACCAGGAATGTATAAAATACTGATTTCCAGCAATAGCAATCCTGCAGCACGTACCCAGATAATCGGCACTGGAATTTGCATTTTTAATAACGAAAGCATGACTTCTGGAAAGAAGCATAAGCGATGCAGCGCGGTCTTGGGAAGGCAGCGCGGTCTTGGGGGTCTCCCCCATGAGCGACTGCCGTGGTTTCCCCCATGAGCGACTGCATCAAGACAGGGAATGACAAAAAACACCACATTGATAATGATGCCAAGCCATACCACACAACCAAAGTATTTAGCGTAAGCGTTCATTTTACCTCTTGCTTGAATCTGTTGTTTTAATCTCTTTGTTTAATGTATTGGTTGGTTTTTGTAAATAATTGTTTACATTTATCCCTTACTAAAGGGTCTTCATGTACTCCACTAAGGCATCTTTTGCTTCTGGAGAGAGGTCAGTTCCATAAAGGTGACCACTATTTAAATTGCCAGGAATTGTTGTATAAATCTTAAAGAATTTGTTGGTATTATCCTCTGCTACATCGGAAACAAAACCAACCTTGTCCTGATCGAAAACATCATCACCCCGATAGAATTCTTTGGGTCGGTTTTCGGGGGTTTCTAACAAGTCTCTTAGGGTTGGTACTGAACCATTATGTAAATAGGGAGCTCGTAGCCAAATTCCATCTAGGGGCACATTGGCATAGCCATTGGTTTTGCGGAAATGTTTGAAACGCCTTGGTGTGCCAACAAAGAGGGTATTTTGGTTAGAAAGCAGTTCATAGGTGTAGGAATCCAGACGATATCGGTCTGTACCAATTTCTTCAATAGGTGTTACCTTGCCAACCTTTGAACCACCAAAAGCATGGCAACTGGCGCAGTTGTTTTCATAAATTGGCTTACCCACTGCTGCCAAATTCTGGTTAATCTCATAGGGATAGGGCGGGGGTGGTAATTCCCACAGCCAATCAGCAACCCGTTGAATCCCATCCAAATCTACCGTGGTTGGTGTCACCCCTGCACCCAAAGCAGCGCTTAGGTTCCGCTCATCCACCGAGTCATTATCACCATCCCAGTGCAACTGCAAACCTTCACGAGGCTTCTGATTCCAGATCGAGGGAAAATCTGCACCACCAATCAATTCATCAGGGTCTAACTGATCCATCGGGAAGCGAAATTGCAGGGATTTATAGGAATTAAAAGTATCCACCCGCCCAGGACCGCGATCAGGTTGGTTATTT
>NZ_JAAHHU010000139.1:0-14049 GCF_010672095.1 Moorena sp. SIO3I6
CAGAACTGATTGGGGCAGCAGTTCCAGAGCTTCAAAGCTATTTGGGATAGCTGGCGGTTTGATTTCCATGGTTCTACACTACTACTCATCCTTCCCTTTTTGTCAACCCCATCACCTGAATGCTTACCTCTTTGCCTCCTAAGTTTTCCACTTAGCCATAGTATCGTAAGAATTACTTTTCATGGTATAAAAATTGTTAAATTTTGTAACAATACCAGATTATACCGAACTGTATCCCTTTTTTGATAAGGGTTTCGTCAATTTTTATTTGCTGCTGCTGCTGCTGCGAATTTTACAGAGCCAAAGTTTCCGACTTCTGCACTAATTAAAAATTGATTATATATTGTTAACTATATCTATAATTGGTGATAAATTTTATACCATAGCATCTTTTTTGAAGGAAACCGGGACTAGGGAATTGAAAAAAATAGTTTGTACCTCATTACTATGAGAAACTCTATAATTAATAATTAATCCTTAAGAATTCATCTTTTCCATCAAACACTTAGCAATCCGAGCTGCTGCCCCTGGTTGACCAAGGCGTCGCTGACCATTTTCTGCTATTAGCTGTAACTTGTCGGGATTCTGGAATAACTGTTTCGCTATGCTGGCTACAAATTCTGGTTGCTGTGCTATTACTAACGATGGACCTAACAAGCGAGTTTGGGCTTCGGCAAAAGCAGGGGTATATTGGGGACCAACTCCTGGCATGGCAATGGCTGGTTTTCCTAACCCGACAAATTGCTCTGTGGCTGTGCCTGCCATGGCGATACAGAAATCCCCTTGGAGCAGGCAGAGGTTATAGTCGTTCTGGGTTAAAATCAGTGTGCCATTTTGCTTGGTAAAGGCCAAAGCTTGTTTGTCCTTGAGCTGGAGATTGAATGGATGGGATGCCAGGGTGACCTCACTCCAACTATGAGCGACTAAAACCTCCCGTAAAAGGTCTTGGCTTAATCCTGGAGCAATGGCAGCGAGAAATAAAAGCGATCGCGAACCAAAAGTATCCAGTAACCCTGATGCTGCCAAGATGATTTGATGCCAATTGTGATAAGCCTCGGGTATTCTCGAACCCGGTAGTAAGGTAATGGTTAGGGTACGCTTAGTTTCCTTCAATTCTGCATCTTTGTCATAAACCATCGGTGCTGGATAGTCTGGATAAATCCCATCCATCATCGGATTACCCAGATCAAAAGCTGGGATAGACCACTGCTTCAAGATCTCTGTGGTCAGGGTATCTCTAGGAAAAACCCCTAAGCAACGGCGATTAGACATCAGCCAACGCTCCCAAGGCAAATAAACCGAGCCTGACCACCCTTCCCAACGGGGTCGATTGGCTAACCATCCCGATTCATCCCGCAAATAGTATTCGGATTTGGCAGTACCAACAAAGCCATAGGGTAAACCACTCCACCAGGCAAACAACAGTGGTACGATATCTCCTACTGCTAGGATAAAGTCCCCTGATTTAGCCCAACGGCGAATTGCTTTTAATTGGGACCAAATCAATTGCACTAAGCCTCCCTGCACATCACGCCACACTTGCTGTTGGGACATATAGATAAATCCACCCGATGGCATCTGCTCAACGGAGCCGATAATGGGGATATCTAATGGCACATAAGCCTTTCCTTGCCCAACTAAGGGTAACGCGGCTAGTTCTGGACAAGTCGAGTAATGTTGTAATTCCTGTAGAATCTCGACAGCAATCACATCCTCTCCATGACCATTGCTCAGGCATAGTAAACGCATGGTTAATCAGGTTTTAAGATAACTAGGACTTTGGTTGGTTGAAGGTTCGAGGTTGAAGGTTTAAGGTTGAAGGTTCGAGGTTGAAGGTTTAAGGTTGAAGGTTCGAGGTTGAAGGTTTAAGGTTGAAGGTTCGAGGTTGAAGGTTCGAGGTTGAAGGTTGAAGGTTCGAGGTTGAAGGTTGAAGACAAGAATTTATAGCGGTTCTGATAGTAATAAAGTACACAAGATTTTTTCCCTACTCCCTACTCCCGATTGCCTACTCCCGATTCCCTACTCCCGATTCCCGATTCCCGATTCCCTACTCCCTACTCCCGATTGCCTACTCCCGATTCCCTACTCCCGATTCCCTACTCCCGATTCCCTACTCCCGATTCCCGATTCCCGATTCCCGATTCCCTAAATTGAGAACTGCTGTAGTATTGTACTATTCTTGATTTCAACATCAAACGTGAGAGTTTTACTCCTGTCTCCTCTGTTCACGAAATCCTATTGGTCTTTTGATAAAGCCATAGAACTGATCGGCTGCAAAGTCGCCCAACCCCCTATGGGTCTGATTACCGTAGCAGCTATTCTTCCTCAAACCTGGGAATTCCGCTTAGTAGACCGTAATGTTCGTTTAGAAACTGACGCTGACTGGGAATGGGCAGATGTGGTGATCGTTTCCGGTATGATTGTCCAGAAACCCGATCTGCTCCACCTGATTGGGGAGGGGAAACGGCGGGGCAAATTGGTAGCCGTTGGTGGTCCTTATGTCACGTCTATAGCAGAGGAAGCTCAAGAAGCAGGAGTAGACTTTCTGATTTTAGATGAAGGTGAGATTACCCTACCGAGATTTGTGGAGGCACTGGCTTTTGGAGAAACCTCGGGAGTATTCCGTGCTCATGGCGAAAGGGCAGATGTCACCAAGACACCAATTCCCCGCTACGATTTACCAAAAAATTTGGGTAATCGCGCCCCGTCCTTACAGGACGGCTTTTTTTTGTTCGCAACTGAAGGCTCCAAAGGAGCATCTATGTATTGACAGTTTGATCGCACCGTGTTAAGATAAAAACATAACAAAAAAACAATTAATGTTCTAGATAAACATGATCTTGAATAAGTAGACAGTGTAAAAAACCTGTTTTGAGATAATCATGTTGCACAATCAAGTCTAACGATTTGGACGTCTATGAAAGTCTAAGATCAAAAAAATGTTCATCTAGATTTGTTATCTAAATTTGTTAACTTAAATTTGTTAACTATTTTAGGTACGGTGGGGCACACCGGAACCCTGGTATTAAACCAAAACGCTTGGGGAGATTTGACCTCTACTCTTCTTGGCTCCGGCCTGGTTGAGCAAGTCGAGTCATTGAGCCAAGAATCCCCGCGTCTCATGACCGGGGAGTGTCAAAGCGAGATGTCGGTACAGTTTTCCCGTGGTTGTCCTTTCGAGTGCGAATTCTGTGACATCTCTGTGCGATATGGCCGTAAACCGCGCACCAAAACCCCTGCTCAAGTATTGGCTGAATTGGAAACCCTCTATATTTTGGGTTGGCGGCTTCCTGTCTTTATAGTTGATGATAATTTTATTGGCAATAAACGCCATGTTAAGCTTCTGTTGCAGGAACTAGCTCCCTGGATGGCAGAGCATGGTTACCCCTTTCCTTTGTCCACAGAAGCTTCCTTGAATTTGGCCGAGGATGATGAACTGTTGGAGTTGATGATTGCTGCCAATTTTAGTTCAGTGTTTGTGGGAATTGAAACACCAAATACTGATAGCTTGACCCTGACCAAAAAACATCAAAACACTCGTCAACCCTTACGAGATGCCGTTGATAAAATTAATCGGGCAGGTTTGCGAGTGATGGCTGGCTTTATTATTGGCTTGGATGGGGAAAAACCAGGAGCAGGCGATCGCATTATCGATTTTGTAGAAGCAACCGCCATTCCCCATCCTGTTTTTAGTATGCTACAAGCCTTGCCAAATACCGCCCTTTGGGATCGGCTCAAACAAGAGGGGCGTTTGCTAGAAGGCAATGAGGAAAATATCAATCAGACAACCCTGACTAATTTTATCCCCACTCGCCCGATAGAACAACTGGCTCAGGAATATGTCAGTTGTTTCTGGGAATTATATAAACCAGAATCCTATTTAGGCAGACTTTATCGGCACTACTTAAACATGAAGCCGAAATCCTATCACCCTAAATTAGTAATGCCAAAATTTATCTATTTGTGGGCACTGCTAATTATTATCTGGCGCAATGGCATCAAGCGCCAAACCCGCTTCCAATTCTGGGGTCAACTTTTTTCTATCCTCAGGCACAATCCTCAGGTATGGAAACGGTATCTTAGTGATCATGCCTATCTGGAGCATTTCCTTGAATACCGCCAAATTGTCAACGATCAAATTCCAGCACAACTCGCTAAGTTTTTAGCAGCACTTGCTAACACTAGACCTCTTGCAGAAGTAGCGGGGGAAGTGTAGTGAGTGTGGGGAGATGGGGAGATGGGGAGGGTGGGGAGATGGGGAGATGGGGAGATGGGGAGATGGGGAGATGGGGAGATGGGGAGATGGGGTGATGGGGTGATGGGGTGATGGGGTGATGGGGTGATGGAGTGATGGGGAGTGTTGTGTTATCGTGGCTAATCCCGATTCCCGATTCCCAATTTCCGATTCCCAATTTCCGATTCCCGATTCCCGATTCCCAATTCCCGATTCCCGATTCCCGATTCCCGATTCCCGATTCCCAATTCCCAATTCTAAATTCTAAATTCCATCATGTCCTTCGATTCCTATAAAACGATTGGCGAAGTACTCCAAGAATTTACAATTACTGCTACTGAAGCCAATTATATCCTGGAAACTGACACTGTAATCAGAGAAGCGTTTAAAGAAGATTTAGAGTTTTGTCTTCGAGAATTTACCGTTGAAGAGTCAGAGTATGCTATTTGTGAGACTATTATTTTTCCGCTCTTAAAAGAAGTATACAGACAGTATCGAGATAAATTTACGCTGTGGAGTCATAAACCAATAACCTATGATCAACAGCTCACGGGAATACCCGATTATATTTTAGCAAAGCGGTCACCCCTTGGCAAACAAATTTTTGAAAAGCCTTATTTTGTAGCCGTAGAAGCCAAAAAGGATGATTTTATTAAGGGGTGGGGTCAATGTTTAGCAGAAATGATCGCAATTCAAAAGCTTAATGACCAATCTGAGCAAACTATATTTGGAATTGTTTCCAATGGTCAACTTTGGCAGTTTGGTAAACTAAAAGGGAATCTCTATACTAGAGAAATTAACAATTATACAATTTCTGATTTAGAGAGACTGTATTCAGCAATTAATTATGTATTTAGTCAATGTGAACTAGAACTTTAAACTCAGCAATAAGTAAGATAAAGAGCGATCAATTATCCCATAAGTGTTGAACAGGCAACTCAGAACAGGGAACTCATAACAGGAATCTTCCCTATTCCCAGCCCGTAGCGCTATAACTAACAACTTTCGTTACTATAGGTTTTGCGTTCGCTTAGCGTGGCCTACGGCCAATCCCATCAGCTGGCCCCTTCACAACTCCCATCTTCGAGATCAAGACTTTGAGTTCCAACTCCAAGCCCCAGTAGGACATTTGCCATCACGGCGCTGGGTTGGGGGATTTGACTGGTGGCTTCATGCTGGTGCAATAGCAGGGAAATTAGCACAATGCAACATTCTTAAGAAATAGTTTATACAAAATTGTCTCTCTAGGAAAGATAGTATTAATTAACACATTCGATCAAGGTAGTTCAATATACCGTTGTCACCCTCATCTGCGTATCTGTTAATCTCCCACGGCAGTCATGACCTGCGTCCCCAGCAGGCTATGGCACAATTGGCTCAGTTGCTGCGAATTCGACTAGCCTCTGAGCAAGCTAAGGCTACAGAGACAATCTTACCGACAATCTCACCACAGGGCAGCAGTGGTGACGGTGATCTGTTAACAGCTAACGGTCTTTCTAGTCAACCTTTGGTAGGTACAGCCACTTTAGAACTAGCTGATATACCCCTACATGAGCAAATTGTCCGATTTGCTCAGCTCGCTAAAGGGGCTGGCTGTAAGGAATTGAAACTATTGCCCCTATTTCTATTGCGGGGAGTACATGTCATGGAGGATATTCCTTGGCAAGTATCTCTAGCGCAACAGAAATTAATAAAGCAACATAACGTAGGTAGTGAAATGGTTATTCATCTACTGCCTCATTTGGGAGCTAATCCAGCTTTGGTGAGGCTGTTGAGAAATCAATGGGCAAAGCTAGATGGCGATGCCAAGATTTTGTTGTCCCATGGAACGAGCCGCCCTGGGGGTCAAGAAGAAACGGGGGCTGTAGCTAACCAGTTGGGGGCTGTGGCGGCCGACTGGTCAGTACAGCCGTCCCTTTGGGAGCAGGTCTCTATAATAGCAAACTCTGGAGCAAAAAAGATTGCCATTTTGGCATATTTTCTTTTTGAGGGAAGAATTACCGATGCGATCGCACAAATGTTACTGGAGATACAGCAGAGGTTGCCTCAAGTGCAGTTGAATCTCGGAAAACCAATTGGGGTGAGTGAGGCATTGATTGATTTGATTATGGATGGGATTAGGCAGAAATGAACCACGAAGACATCAAGGACGCGAAGGTAGTGAGCAATCAATGTTTGGGTAAGGTGTATTTGGTTGGGGCAGGTCCTGGAGATCCCGGATTGATGACCTTGAAGGGAAAGGGGTTATTAGAATTTGCAGATGTGGTAGTTTATGATGCCCTAGTCAGTCCGCAAGTGTTGAAGATGATTAATCCCCAGGCGGAACAGATTAATGCCGGAAAGCGCAGGGGTCGTCATTCCATGTTGCAGCAACAGACAACTCAGCTGTTGATTGAAAAGGCTCACTCTCATGCCGTGGTGGTACGGCTGAAAGGAGGAGACCCCTTTGTGTTTGGTCGTGGTGGTGAGGAAATGGGGGATTTGATTGCGGCAGGGGTGCCAGTGGAGGTGGTACCAGGGATAACTTCAGGAATTGCAGCACCAGCGTATCTGGGAATTCCATTGACCCATCGGGATTATAGTTCTTCCGTCACCTTTGTCACCGGTCATGAATCAGTGGGCAAGTATCGACCTCAGGTGAATTGGAATGCGATCGCTCATGGCTCAGAAACCATTGTGATTTATATGGGAGTTCATAATCTGCCTCGGATTGTGACCGAATTGTGTGAAGCAGGATTAAATTCCCAGACACCAGTAGTGCTGATTCGCTGGGGCACACGACCTGACTCCGAACAGCTGGTTGGAACCTTAGAGACCATTGTGGCTCAGGTTGAAGAAACACAGTTTTCTGCTCCTGCGATCGCAGTCATTGGTAATGTGGTCAAGTTGCAACAGCTTGAAGGTTTTTCACCGTTGAAGGTTGAAGGGGGTTGAAGGTTTAAGGTTGCAGGTTGAAGGTTAATCGGTTGAAGGTTAATCGGTTGAAGGTTAATTGGTTGAAGGTTAATTGGTTGAAGGTTGAAGGTTGTTCGCCTTTGGCGTTCGGTCTAGGGTAGGTTGAATGTTAATCGGTTGTTCGCCTTTGGCGTTCGGTCTATGGTAGGTTAACCAGTTTAAAGTTAACCGGCTGTAACCTTTAACCTGTAACCCTCAACCTGTAACCCTCAACCTTCAACCTGTAACCTTCAACCTTCAACCTGTAACCCTCAACCTGTAACCTTCAACCTGTAACCTTAAACCTTCAACCTTGTAACCTGTAACCTGTAACCTGTAACCTTAAACCTTCAACCTGTAACCTTCAACCTTAAACCTTCAACCTTCAACCTTCAACCTGTAACCTGTAACCTAAGATAGTATCTTTGATCGCAACTTAGTGTGAGAGCCTAATAAAGTTACGATCCATAGGCCAGTTTTAAACAAAATGGAAAACGATCATAAATCAACGGTCATTATTACAGGAGCCTCGTCGGGAGTTGGTTTGCAAGCGGCCAGAGCTCTTGCCCAAACCTGGGGATGGCATGTAGTGATGGCTTGTCGGAATCTCGATAAAGCTGAAAAAGCTGCCCAAGAGGTGGGAATCCCAAAAGACAGCTATACAGCGCTATATATTGACTTAGCTAGCTTTGCCAGTGTCCGGCAGTTTGTGAATGCTTTCAGAGCAACCGGCAGAACCCTCGATGCCTTGGTGTGCAATGCTGCGATCTATCTGCCATTATCAAAGGAACCGTTGCGAAATCCCGACGGATATGAATTGAGTGTTGCTACCAATCACCTCGGTCATTTCCTCCTGTGTAATCTGATGCTAGAGGATTTGAAGAATTCATCCTCTTCCCAGCCAAGGCTAGTGATTGTGGGAACTGTTACTGCTAATCCCAAAGAATTGGGAGGAAAGATTCCGATTCCAGCACCTCCAGACCTGGGAGACCTCAAGGGTTTTGAAGAAGGATTCAAACCCCCCATCTCAATGATTAATGGCAAAGCCTTTAAATCTGGGAAAGCTTACAAGGACAGCAAACTCTGTAACATGCTGACCATGCGAGAGCTGCACCAGCGCTATCATGACTCTACCGGAATAGTTTTCAACTCCCTTTATCCGGGATGTGTTGCTGAAACCGCTCTATTCCGCAACCACTATTCCCTGTTCCAGAAACTATTCCCATTGTTCCAGAAAAACATTACTGGAGGCTATGTGTCCCAGGAATTAGCAGGCGATAGACTAGCAACAGTAGTTGCTGATCCTAACTATAATAAATCCGGCGTTTACTGGAGCTGGGGTAATCGACAAAAAGAAGGTCGTAAGTCCTTTGTTCAAGAAGTTTCTAATGAAGCAATGGATGATTCTAAAGCTAAGCGCTTGTGGGAATTGAGCGAAAAGTTAGTTGGACTAGGGTAACGTTAAATGTAGGAATTCAGCCGTCAGCCGTCAGCCGTCAGCCTTGGGCTTTTCCCCAGACTTTCAATTCTGATTAATCTCGAACTATTAAATTCTACCACCTTTTGAGGTTTATGTTAAGCTGACAGCTGACAGCTGAATGCTTACGATGAAAGACATTAAACAACTACTCCAAGCTATCTACTCTAAAGACTTGGAAGAGAAAAAAACTTGGTATTCTTCGGTTGCAGAGGCTTACGACCAGGCCAGACCACGCTATCCTCAGCAACTGATTAACCGTGCTGTGGAGTTAGCCCAACTTCCTTCCGATGGGATTATTCTTGAAGTGGGATGCGGTCCGGGGATTGCTACGACAGCATTTGCTGACTTGGGCTTCTCTATCGTTGCTATTGAACCTAGCCAGGAATCTTGCCAGCTAGCGCGACATAACTGTAGCCAATATCCAGATGTAGAAATTATCAATACTACCTTTGAAGAGTGGCAGCTAGAAACAGGTAAATTCCATGCTGTTTTAGCAGCAACTTCTTTTCATTGGGTTTCAAAAAAGATCAGGTATCAAAAAACAGCTGATGCTCTAAAAGATAATGGGTTTCTGATTTTGCTATGGAATACGCCCCCTCAACCGAACCATGACATTTGCCAACTGTTGAATCAGGTCTATCAAACTTACGCTCCCTCTCTGAAACCCTATGAAGAGATAGAAACTCATCAACAGAACCTCAGCAAAATTGCAGAAACTGTTATTAATTCCGGGAAATTCCAAGACTTAGTATCGGAACAGTTAGTGTGTGACGTTACCTATAGTATTGATAATTATCTAGCGCTTTTGAGTACTTTATCACCTTATATAGCTTTAGACCACCAGCAGCGAGAATCTTTGTTTCAAGGGATTAAGGAAATACTAGATCTAGAATTAGGCAGTAGTATTGAAACTTCCTATCTGTCTGTTCTTCAGATTGCTCAAAAAATCTAGTCTAGAGTTTACTGTGACTTTACCTCAGTTTTAATATCAACAATTCCTTTCAAGGTAGTGGTATACAAGTGTGGTATACAAGTAGTGATTTTAGTACCTGAAACCTTGACCATACCATAGCCAAATCACTATATCTTTATCACTCATCGAATTTTAATCAACCCAATCAGGATATTTTTATGTCACAAGATAGTTACCTTGTTGTAGGTGGGGGAAATACAGGTTTAGCAACAGCAGTGCACCTGAGTTCTCAAGGAAATCCAGTTTATCTATTTTCTCGCCGTTACTCTTCAATCAGTCAAACCAAGATTGTTCGTTCAACGGGTATATGTTCACCAGGCAATTATCCAATAGCAGCTTGTGCTAACCAGATTGAGGAAATTGCTGCTGCTAATGAGGGTAAATTGCCCGGGAATATTGTGATCTGCTGTCGGGGTCAGGATATTGAATCTTATGCCAGGATTTTGGGGGCATATATTAACTCTCAAAGCAACATTATGATTATCTGTGCTAGCCGGTTTTCAGGTCGAGTTTTTTGCAAAGTTATACAGAGAGAATTTGGCAGGATTCAAACCCAATTACCTGCAGTTGCAGATGTCAACAATAGTCCCTTTGCTTGCCGAGGAAACGCTGACGACGAAGTGAAGATTAGTAAGTTTAAAAATAAATTCAAGGTTGCTGCCCAGAACTCAGAGATGACAGAGCGCATTGTCGCAGCTTATCAAGGTTCGTTCAAGAGTTTGCGAACTGCTTCTTCCAGTTTAGAAGTTAATTTAGATAAATGTAATGATATCTTTCACGTTCCTTTAATCATAGCTTCCTTAGCAAGGTGGGAGCTGGGAGAAAGTTATAATGTTTACCGAGGGTTCGGTCCTCGTACTGCTAATTTGATTGGTGATTTAGATAGTGAGCGCCTAGCCATAGCTAAGGCTTTAGGGTTTCCTGATCTAAGCGATATGTACGATTATTTTAAAACTGCCTTTGGAACTCCTGGCCCATCTCTTTACGAACACATTCACCAGATCAAAGCACTCGACAATGCTACTATCAGGAATCCCCATCATCGCTATCTATCAGAAGAATTGCCTTTTGGAGCTTTTCCACTACAGGCTTTAGCTCGCTTAACAGGAGTGGATACGCCATGTTTAGATAGTTGTATTACTTTGGGGAGTAAGTTTATCGATGAACCTCTGACGTGGACTGCTCAGTTTCTAGAGTTGGACACTCAATGGCTGAACAGTCAACTAACACATAATTAAAAGCAGGGCAAACGCATCTTGTTGGGTAACCAGGGATAGTTCTCAATAAACCCTGCCTTACCTTGATGCAAAGCGCGAGTGGTTAAGGTGGCTGTGTGGGTCACCTGCCTCCGCACCGCTGTTTGCCCCGTGGAAACTGCGCTGGCTCCCTTCCTTGCTGCATCCCTACTCCCTGCTCCGAAGTTCCGATGATCCGCTGTTCCCTTTGCTATCAATCTTGAAAGTTCTACAAGAACGAGTTGAAAAGTACTGTTTAGACTCTCCTTTCGTATATCTTTACCTCTAAGCCAGTAGAATATTTACACAAAGCAACAACACTATAGTTATCAAGATCGGTACTACCTTTGTAAATAACTTTGAATCCATCCGGTAGAACGCTTAAACTGTTGGCAAGGTTGTCTGTTTCAAGTATTAATGTAGGTAAAGAATTAATTGTTTGATGAGTGTAAAGCTCTAAATGAAAATGAGAAACATCGACGACCTGATGCTCCTCATAATTATCGTGAAGACTATTTCGTAAGGAGATTCCCATATTGCTAAGTATTTCTAGTATTAGTTTAGATGTTGGGAATCTTAAAGCTAATCCCAATAAGTTGGCATTTGTACTTTCTGAAATATTAATCATTGGTAATTTTCCTTTATTTTGGCATCCCTAATAAGTTTAACAATAATTGCCCCTATCAGAGAATTAAAATTATTTAACTCCACCTCATAATAACTGTGGCGCTGCCAGACAACAAAGAATCGTTAACGTTAGAGTTATGTGCAACGATTGATGAGAGATACATCATCACATTAGATCACCTAGCCTCTCTGGACATGCCTACTGTGCCCCCTGGTCTGGTGTTGCGCTCAATGTTGTTTCTCTTGGGTTAATATGGCAAATATTGTTGTTTAATGCCATTGGTGCTAGAGTGGTGAAAGGTTTCTTCCCATACAAAGAATCGCAATGAGCAGCAGCCTGAATATCCAGCTAACTGATAAACTACGCCGCTATGTTGATATGCGTGCAAGCGATGATGATGTCTATGCAACGCCTAGTGAATACATCCGCGATTTGATTCGTCGGGATATGGAGGACTATTTGATTGTGTCCGACATTATCCAAGGGCTACGGGAAATTAGGAATCAAGAATTTGTCCCGGAATCCATCCTGGATATTTTAGAAGAAGATAATCGGGATTGTGACTAGGAAAAACTATCTTCTCACCCCCACAGCGCGGCGGCACTTACGGGAAGCAAAAGCATGGTCACGGGCCAGATGGGGCAATGAATTAACAAAAGAGTATTTTCATGACCTTGAAAAAGCCGCACAGTTTATCGCCCTTAACCATCAAAAAGTTGCGAAACGCCAGGAGCTGACAGGGGATAGCTCTCTGTGTTTATATCCTGTTCGAGAACATTATATTGTCTATGAACCCTTGGGAGAAAAACGGATCGCCATCGCTGCTTTTATCCGTATGGGGAGGGATATTCCGACGCTACTGAGTAAACATGCCGTCACCTTAAAAGAGGAGCTTACCGAACTCCGAAAAAGTAGTTTGAACGAGAATTAATTACTTCTGGCGATAAAAAAAATTTTTTGCTCAAATACATGAACAGGAATTACCAGTACAGATGACTTAATCCAAGCTTTTGTATGGGTATTTTTTGAATTCTAACTTCATCTCATAGATGATCATGTTTATCTTTGTCATCTACGACAAAAGATTGTAGCATAGACTAATCAGAATGTTGTTTGTTGGTGGCGTTTTCATCCCCATGTCTGAAGCCAGGGGCTTTCAACGCCACATTTTCGGAAATCATACCCAAGGAGTATCACTTGTGCAGTCACAATACAACCCCACCGAGATAGAGGAAAAATGGCAACAAATTTGGGAAGAGCAAGGCTTGTACCAAACCCCCACAGAAACTGACAAGCCGAAATTCTATGCTCTGTCCATGTTCCCCTATCCATCGGGTAACCTGCACATGGGTCATGTCCGTAACTATACAATTACTGATGTGATTGCCAGGAAAAGCCGGATGCAAGGCTATCGCGTACTTCACCCTATGGGTTGGGATGCCTTTGGATTACCGGCAGAAAATGCTGCGATCGCTCGCGGGATTCATCCGGCTAAGTGGACATACCAAAATATTTCCCAAATGCGATCGCAATTAAAGCGCCTCGGACTTTCCTATGACTGGGATTGTGAAGTAACCACTTGCTCCCCAGACTATTACAAGTGGACTCAGTGGATTTTCTTACAGTTCTTCAACGCTGGACTGGCCTACCAGAAAGAAGCAGCAGTAAACTGGGACCCGGTAGATCAGACAGTGCTAGCTAATGAGCAAGTGGATAGTGAAGGACGTTCCTGGCGTTCTGGTGCCAAGGTGGAACGGAAACTGTTGCGTCAGTGGTTCCTTAAAATTACCGACTATGCCGAAGAATTGCTCAAAGACTTGGATACCTTAACCGGTTGGCCAGAACGGGTGAAGCTGATGCAGGCCAACTGGATTGGTAAATCTGTTGGTGCTTATCTAGAATTTCCCATTGTGGGCTTAGATGACAGCTCAGATGAGGGCTTAGATAACAAAATTGGTGTATTTACTACTCGTCCAGATACAGTTTATGGCGTTACCTATGTGGTGCTAGCACCGGAACATCCCTTGACCGCAAAAGTCACTACCCCTGAGCAAAAGGCTGCAGTTGAAGCCTTCATTGAGGAAGTCAGTAACCAAAGTGAATTGGAACGGACAGCGGAGGATAAGCCCAAGCGAGGGATTCCCACTGGTGGTAAAGCCATTAATCCCTTCACTGGGGACGAGATCCCAATCTTGATTGCTGACTATGTGCTGTATGAGTATGGTACTGGTGCCGTGATGGGAGTACCAGCTCATGATACCAGAGACTTTAAGTTTGCCCAGGAAAAGCAATTACCCATCAAAGTGGTGATTGTGCCAACCTCAGATGATGTCGAAACAGTTAATGACACTCCTCTAGAAGCGGCTTACACCGAACCGGGCATTGTGGTGAATTCTGACCAATTCAATGGCATGGATTCCGTCAAGGCCAAGACCGGGATTATTGACTATGCTGAACAACAGGGCTGGGGCAAAGCCCGAGTGCAGTATCGCCTCCGAGATTGGTTAATCTCTCGCCAGCGTTACTGGGGTGCCCCTATCCCTGTGATTCATTGTCCTAACTGCG
>NZ_JAAHHU010001390.1:0-1349 GCF_010672095.1 Moorena sp. SIO3I6
ATGAAAGTTGGTTTGCACCCAGCCCTTAACGATACTAATATTGATGCTAATCAACCGAGTAGTCAGCGTCAATTATCCGTGGCGATTTCTGCGATCGCTGCTTCCTCTAGTCGAAGTGTACCCTTGAATTTGTGTCTGGTACTCGACCACAGTGGCTCCATGCATGGGCAGCCCCTGGAAACTGTCAAGCAAGCAGCAGTGGGGTTAATTGAGCGCCTGCAACCGGATGACCGCCTCTCGATTGTGGCCTTTGACCACAGAGCGAAAGTGCTAGTTCGCAATCAACCGATGGGCAACCTAGACCAAATCAAACGAAAGATTAACCGACTTGCGGCTGATGGGGGTACTGCCATTGATGAAGGTCTAAAGCTAGGGGTTAAAGAATTAATTAAAGCTAAACAAGACACGGTATCTCAGGTGTTTCTGCTCACTGATGGGGAAAACGAACATGGCAATAATGAAAGCTGCATAAAATTAGCTGAACTGGCTGCTGAAAATAACTTGACTATTAACAGTCTGGGATTCGGTTCCAACTGGAACCAAGATATTTTGGAAAAAATTTCGGATATTGCTACTGGTAGCTTGTCTTACATTGAAGAACCAGAGCAAGCCCTGAGTGAGTTTGCACGTTTGTTCAACCGCATGCAGTCTGTGGGCTTAACTAATGCTTATCTGTTGTTGGATTTAATGCCAAAAGTGAGGTTAGCAGAACTTAAACCCATTGCCCAAGTAGAACCAGATGCCATTGAACTCCCAGCACAATCAGAAGGCAATCGCTTTATGGTACGTTTGGGAGATTTGATGACTGATTCAAAACGGGTGATTCTCGCTAACTTGTATGTTGGTAAAATGCCAGAGGGTCGTCAAACCATTGCCCATGTACAAGTCAAATATGATGACCCATCCAGTGGTGCCCAAGAGTTACTCTCGGAAATCGTGCCAGTTCAGGCAAATTTCCAGGAGGGTTATCAACCAGTTCCCAATCCTGAGGTACAGAAGCATATTCTAGCTTTAGCTAAATACCGTCAGACTCAAATTGCGGAAACAAAATTACAGCAGGGCGATCGCGCTGGGGCTGCCACCATGTTACAAACTGCGGCAAAAACGGCTATCCAGATGGGGGATAAAGGAGCCGCAACAGTACTGCAAACCAATGCTACGATTTTGCAAACTGGGGAAGACCTCTCAGAAGCTGATCGTAAGAAAACCAGAATTGTGTCTAAGACTCTGTTACAAGAGTGATCAATTGCAGGAGTAATCAAAAGGGTAGGGCATGATGCTTGCCCCCCTTTGCCAAAATATTTGCTTATACCAACAGGAATTACCCAGTCAGTCCTGTCCACACATAT
>NZ_JAAHHU010001391.1:0-1348 GCF_010672095.1 Moorena sp. SIO3I6
AAAGGATTTTATCAGATTTCCTTGAACTTTAGCAACTCTCAAGGCGGCTCAAAGCCTTGATGGCCTTTGGTTTCCGGTTTGTGCAGCAAGCCCTAATTAGTTATTTATATCAAGATTCTGAGTAGACCCCAATTCTAAGCGCCGTTCCCACTCCGCATCAATTTGGTCTTTCCGTTCTATATCCTGATCCAATAAATCCTTCTCACTGCTATAAACCAAATCTTCTTCCCGAATCACATTTTGAGCGGCAAACTGTTGCGCATAGGCAATCTTGTTCTGTAAAACCTGATCAGCCTGATTAAGTGCGATCGCATTTTCCTGCCGTGCTTGATTCTGAGCTTCAATCTGTTTCTTTTTCCGCTGAACCCAGAAATATCGAAGCAACGGTATAGTCAAGAATCCTACGCCATAAACCAATAACAGAGGGTAAATTAGCTCCACAAATACCACAAACCCTCCTAGCTGTGCAGCAATCTCACCTCCCTGCAACAGGGAACCGAGGACTAAGGCTAAAACGAAGTTTACACTCCCTAACCCAATCGCCAGCATAATCTGGTTACTGCTTGCCAGAGAAAACTGCCATAACTTGGCACGAAGATAAGCTGGCACCGGCTGTTGATACTTTTGGCCAGCAGTTGTCTGCAATAATGGGAAGTGATAAACAATATCCCCTGAGGGACTAACTTCCGGGCGTCCGTCGAATCGGATTAGCACTGGTAACATATAGTCTTCTGACTCTCGCTGGTAGCTTTCTCCTAGCTCATCAAGATAGGGAGCAATCTGTTCCGCTGCCACAGCCCCCCCGGAATTGCGAATTACAGTACCAATGGTTTGCCAGCGACGTTCTTCTAAATCACTATTGGGATTGCCATCACCAAACAGAAAGGAGAAGACAGCCTCTAAAAAATTCATCTCACTGTCTCCTCGGTCAGAACGGGAATTTTGCCGTTGCCGTCGATAATTATTGTGGGAGTAAGATGGGTTGAACCACCAAAACAGATCCGGTCCTATCCATAAACGGGGCAAAAACAGGATTCCGCCGCCACCACCAGAACGACTACTTCCTCCGCCTCCTCCGTCAGAATCATTGTCACTGCCAGCTTTGAGGCTCAGAACAATAAATGCGATCGCAACAATCATCAATACAATGGAAAGCAGTAGGAAAATCCCGAAGGAAATCCGAATCAGGTAAAACAGAACACCCCAAATCTTTTCCCACCATGCTTGCAACCGTAGCTTTAAGGACTTGTTGCGGAGAATAGCGCGAAAGTTTTTGGGAAACAGATAAGCAATATCCCCTGACTCGGCCACTTGTAAATGTCCACCTACTTCCGAGGCCAGGACAAGA
>NZ_JAAHHU010001392.1:0-1344 GCF_010672095.1 Moorena sp. SIO3I6
TGGCATTTTTGACCCGGTCAAAGGAGCGCAACACAATGGCAGTTACCAGCAAGGTTACCACCAAGGTCACCATAATCGCCGTAGGTAACACAAACCCTGCTGTTGCCACCCGCGACCGACGGTGTAAAATAAATAAGCTACGCAACAGCCAACGCATCAAAGGTTTGGTGATGGCTTGAGAGAGTTTGACTACCTGTTTGAGTAGTTTTGCGATCGCATTCGCTAACTTCTTCCTGGTTGACTTCCTGGTTGACATAGGGATTTTCCTGTCACATTTCCTGAGTAGATTCCTGAAGACGAACTAGTTCAAGCACCCTAGATGATATCCAAATGGTTCAACGAAGCTAAGGGTTTACAATCAACCTAAGCATTCAGCTATCAGCTGAATGCTATCAGCTTTTGACTAAAAGAGGTAAGCTTTGGCCAAATGCCACGCTACGCGAAGGTTTAATCTGAGTTAAGTCCCAGGGTCGAAGCCTGTTTCACAAAGGTGATGGGCTACCCAGACTTTCAATGGTCATTAATCTCGAACTATTAAATTTTCCGATTCGAGGTTTATTTTAAGCTGTCAGCTGTCAGCCGTGAGCTTTTAGCTCATGGCTGACAGCTGACAGCTGACTGCTTACCAATCAACGGTCAACCACTTACCTTTAGATCTACCTACCAACAGAGAATATTAAATATTTAATTATAGTATCGAGATTTCCCAAAAACACAACCGAGATTTGTAACCAGTTTACCCAAGCTAGGATTTTCCTACCTCCTCTAAAGGAAGACTATATCCCCTTTACCAAAAAACCATAGACTTAACCTACCCACATTAAGCCAAAAACCCATCACCCCCGGATAAAAAACTTGGGGAGATGGGGAGGTGGGGAGATGGGGAGGTGGGGAGATGGGGAGATGGGGAGGTGGGGAGATGGGGAGATGGGGAGATTTGTATTAAGGGTAATTACCGGGGTATCATTGCATATCTCTTGGAGAATGTTCTCGATTCCCGATTCCCGATTCCCGATTCCCGATTCCCGATTCCCTCATTTAATAATGATTCAGATTAATTCCAGCTTCCTTAGCCATGGCTTGCAGACCCTTCTTCTGCAAGGTCTTAATGGCCTTAGTGGAAATCCGCAGCTTCACCCAGCGTTTCCCTTCTTCCCACCAAACTCTTTTAACCTGTAAGTTAACGTTTTGTAAGCGCTTAGTCCGACGGTGGGAGTGAGAAACAGCATAGCCATTATTGGCCTTTTTACCAGTCAACTGACATCTACGGGACATGGGGTACCTCTTGATTTACATCTGTTCTTGATCATATCTCGCAGATGGTGCGGGGAGTCGGGAGTCGGG
>NZ_JAAHHU010001393.1:0-1342 GCF_010672095.1 Moorena sp. SIO3I6
CAGGGTACAGCGGCGAAAAATTATGCCCCAGATAAGTTAGACTGTAAGGGAATCGAGGCTTTTAAAATTTTCAGCATATACCTCGTGTCCATGCTGGCTCGTTTGATTTTTTGACGAGTACTGCGTTTATAGCTGGTTTCAAGATTGAGTAAATTAATACTAAGCGCGCTTGAGTAAAGCCATATTCTGTGGAGCATGGCCTGTGCGAATCCGGCTATTATCCTCCCCAAAAGTCACATCTAAGACGAGCGTGAAGTTGATTTTCAATTGACCAGTGCTGTCGGATAGCTTTACCCAACTGTTGAGCATTGGCTGGTAGAGAAGATAGGTAAAACATCACCTCACGGGTAGTCTTGTTCCACAGATGACGAGTACGAATAACCATAACAATAGTCTGTAATCCATCCCACTGGGACTGTTGGTACAAATCATTGTCTATCTGCTCAAGACAAACCGCCCAAACAATCGCGCTTTTCAGTGCGATGGTGTGCTGACTCCACCCGTAGATCGTAGCTATACTCAAGACCCTCTTGCCTCATTAGCTACAGCAGTTTCAAACCATTGCTTCACCTGCTCCCATAAAGTGGGATGATTTCTTTTGAGTGCCAGAACATAATCCGCACTAAGAGCGCGAATACTACGAGCTATTTGATGCTGAGTCCCCATCGCATCAATGGTATCGGTTGCATCCGCAGATGTCGAGTAATTCCAGTAAGGCGCTTGATCGCTGTAATCTCATTGCTTTTATCGTCCACTTTGACAAGACCTACGAAACAACCGATGGTCACTTGCCCAGGCGCTCACCACGTGCAATGCTGATTTTGACTGGTTACGGTCATAAGAACCCTTGATTTGTTTGCCATCAATGGGAATTACCTGTGCTCCGGGCATCTGTTACTAAACTAGCTAACCAACTGTTAAAGCTCTCCTCAAAGGCACGCTTAAGATATTTGTTCAAACACTCGTCGATACGTATCTGCACAGGGTATCCCATGAGGCAATGGTAATAAGGTGGATAACCATTGCTGGTGGCTGACTCCATAGGTTTCTATGTCTTCCCACCCCGTCGCGCCCCCGATGGTGGCGTCGGGTGCAATCATTACTATACTTACAAATGGATGAAGCACTCCTTGTTTCCCTCGTGGATCTCCCAGGTGCTCAAAATGCTCAAGCATTTGTTGTTGAAACTGCTGAGTATCTCCGGCTGGCTGGAGTGGTGAGGATTTAGGACTGGTTGCGGTGGTTTTAGTGGGTTTATCGAAGCCAATGACCATTGGATACCTTGATTGTGACATCGGTTCCCCTAGCATATTATGAGTTCGTTTTTCTTGCGCTTACCCTG
>NZ_JAAHHU010001394.1:0-1341 GCF_010672095.1 Moorena sp. SIO3I6
GGGCTGAATCGTTAACGCCCACCGATAAAATAATGGCATCTGGTACACGGTTTCTGAGTTCACCACGACTGCGAAATTCATGTTCTAGTCGCTTGTGGACTTGGGTAACCCCATCACCCCGAACTCCTAAATTGTAGAGTACATGACCAGGACTATCGGGTAACATCCACTGACGTCGCAGTCGCTCTACCCAGCCGCCACCTTCTGGGTCTCCAAATCCATAGATCAGACTATCTCCGAGGACAACGAACTTCAGGGGAGTTATTTGGCGCTGATGGAATGACTCAAAGCTAGGAGCGGCAAGTGTTTGCATAGACAAGATTTATTTGGTCAGATAATTGTTAACAACTCGACACACTCAAGATAGCTTAGCAATGGTATGATCTTTTGTATATGTAAAAGGTAAATGTACCACAGGAGTAAATCAAGGTACTCTCACCCCTAAGGTCGCCCATGGATGCGATCGCATCCAAGCGATACTATTTAGAGATACCATGTAAAGACTCCATTTACACAGAAATTACCCATTGCCCCCTAGAGGTCTCTTGCCTTGGGAAACTTTACTCAGTAGTAACTCCCTGAGCAAGGAGGGTTAAGGGGTGAAAACCAACTAAACTCCGTAAGTCCTATTACAGATGGCATTTATACATAATCCGATTTACAGATGACCCCATTTACACATAAGTAGGCTGGGATAGTTTGGTAGAACTTCCCAGCCTTGGTTAGATATATAGTTTCGGTATAGTTAGTAGATTCGGTATAGATAGTACAAATTGACTGTTCTTTCTTATTATTGTCATAGATACCAAGCAATGTAAGTAGAAATCCCCCAACTTCACAAATTCTTTCACTTTTTGATGGTATATTATTAACCTCAAGAAAACTTTTGTGACTTGTATCAAGGGTAACCCCTAGTTGAGAAGTCAAGTATGCTAGGCTAGAGGGGGCGATACTGATTTTAAGCAGAAATAGCAATACCTGATAAATCTTATGCTGCACAAAAGCTATAACTTTGATTCAATCGACATTCTGCAACGGACGGAGCAGCTAGTAAGTGCAGCTTCTAATCGTTATCGGATCACTGTACAACTGGCCAACCGTGCCAAGCGCCGTCGCTTCGAAGATTTTGAAAGTCTAGATGAGCCATCCATGAAGCCAGTGCTGCGAGCAATTGTTGAGATGTCTGATGAACTGACGCAGCCAGAGATTATTGCGGACTAAGTTATTGTGCTGAGTGAGTCAGTGGGTTAGAGCGTCAGGGGCAAGAATAGTTCATCCTTAAGAGCAAGGAGACTCCCGTTATACCCATAGGGTTAGCGGGAGACGGGGCTTATAAAGTGC
>NZ_JAAHHU010001395.1:0-1338 GCF_010672095.1 Moorena sp. SIO3I6
ACCAGACTAATTTTATCGATAGCAGTGGTATCGGTGCATTAGTGAGTAATCACAAAAGTGCCCTAGAGCAAGGGGTTAAAACGTTGCTTAAAAATGTCACTCCCCAAGTCATGTCTGTATTGGTCATGACAGGACTAGACCAAAGGTTAGCTATAGAAGCATCAGATAATAATACCACAGGAAACACCAACAAATCAGTAAATCACTTACCAACAACCCATCCCTCAGTTAGATCTCCGGTGAAGCGATTAATCGATATTGTCGGTGCAATCGTGGGTTTGGGCATTACTGCTGTTTTGTTTATTCCTATTGCCCTTGCTATTAAGCTAGATAGCCCTGGTCCGATTTTTTTTGCTCAAATCCGTTGTGGTTGGATGGGAAAGCGGTTTCGGATCTGGAAATTTCGCTCCATGTGTGCTAACGCTGAACAGCTAAAAAAGAAAGTTAAAAATCAAGCTGATGGCAAAGTTTTTAAAAATGAAAATGACCCCAGAATCACCAGAGTGGGTCATTTTTTACGGAAAACCAGCTTAGATGAACTGCCTCAGTTCTGGAATGTTCTGAAAGGAGAGATGAGTTTAGTAGGGACAAGACCACCAACAGTCAATGAAGTAGAAATATATGAGGTTCCGGAGTGGCAACGTTTAAACGTAAAACCGGGTATCACTGGTGAGTGGCAAGTTAATGGACGCTCAAAAATCCGTAGTTTTGAAGATATCATTCAAATGGACTTAAAATACCAACATCACTGGAGCTTAGCCCATGATATCAGACTTATCTTCAAAACTATCCTGGTAGTGCTTCGTAAAGATGGAATGTAGTTTTATGGTTAGATGAGTTTGGAACCCGCACTTTCGCCCCTAGTGGCGAAGGTGATGGTAGTTGATCAAATGCCAGCCTAGCTTACCTTGGAACCGAAAACTAAATGTTCACGAATAGATGACAATAGACCTCTTGGCAAAGTATTTGTCTGATCTTGTCTTTCTCAATTATTGTCCGCTGATCCGAAGTTACCTTGTCCGCAGTTCCCGTAAACTGCGGCGAAGTCTAATGCCATAGACCGTGTAAACACCAGAATTTTTCAAAGTACCATCAAACTCGATCAATTTAGGCTAATATAGTGGTTCCCACTAGACCGATCTGCATCGACTAGATCATCGGAACCTCCGTGTTGCAGAAGAGTCATTGTTGTTTTTCTCTTACAAAATAGTGGTGCTTATTAATAAAACCTGGAAACTCAGTCGGTTGATGTGCAATGGCAAACCGCTTCGAGCATCTCGTCTAATGGTCCAAACAGACTTGAGTGAAGTTAAATAGTGGGCGGGCTGCGGTGGAGCG
>NZ_JAAHHU010001396.1:0-1334 GCF_010672095.1 Moorena sp. SIO3I6
TAGCGCTATCGTTTATCGACTCGAAGCAGATAACACCGTAAAATCACAGCCAGTGGTCATGGGAGAACTCCTCCCTGATGGGCAAGTAGAAATCAAGAGTGGTTTAGCCCCAAGCGATCGCATTGTAGTCAAAGGTGCTGCTTTCCTCAAAGACGGCGATCGCGTCCAAGTTTTAGAAACTCAATAAAAGCCTTGAAAGTTAACAAGTTACAGATTCATTAAGGGTTGAAAGGAACGCAGGTTACAGGTTCGATGTTGATTAACCGTTGAAAGTGAGGCGGTTACAAGTGGCATCTTGAGCCAATAACCTTGGCCTATTGGCCACGCGATCGCGTTCAACCAACTAACCTTGGCCTATTGGCCACGCAATCGCGTTCAACCAAATAACCTTGGCCTATTGGCCACGCAATCGCGTTCAACCAACTAACCTTGGCCTTTCGGCCACGCTTCGCGAACAACCAACTAACCTTGGCCTTTCGGCCACGCTTCGCGAACAACCAAATAACCTTGGCCTTTCGGCCACGCTTCGCGAACAACCAACTAACCTTGGCCTTTCGGCCACGCTTCGCGAACAACCTTCAACCTTGGCCTTTCGGCCACGCTTCGCGAACAACCTTCAACCTTGGCCTTTCGGCCACGCTTCGCGAACAACCTTCAACCTTCAACCTTCAACCTTCAACCAATTAACCTTCAACCTTCAACCAATTAACCTTCAACCTTCAACCGATTAACCTTCAACTCTTTATCAGATGTCCTTTCACGTCTCCTCTTGGTCAATTAAAAATCCGGTTGCTACTCTGGTCATGTTTCTGGTTTTAGGAATAGTCGGTCTATTCTCCTTTAAGCAGTTGGGAATTGATCAGCTTCCTAATATTGATCTTCCAGCGGTGATGGTTACTGTTACCCAGCCAGGGGCAGGACCGGCAGAACTGGAATTCCAGGTAACCAAAAAAGTTGAAGATGCTGTTGCTAGCCTTGGAGACATTGACCAAATCCGCTCCACCGTTACTGATGGCAGATCCAGCACCGTTATCAATTTTGTCCTGGGAACTGATAGCAATCAGGCAACTAATGATGTACGCAATGCGGTAGCTCAAATTCGTCAAAGTTTGCCCCTAGATATTAACGAACCTATTGTCAAACGGTTAGAATTTGCCGGGGGTTCAGTGATGACCTATGCGGTAGCTTCTGACAAACGCTCAGTGGAGGAGTTGAGTGATCTAGTTGACCGGAAAATTAGCCGTGATCTAGTTAATGTACCGGGAGTTGCCCAAATTGATCGACTCGGAGGAGTTGACCGGGAAATTCGAGTTGACCTTGACCCGGCTAGATTA
>NZ_JAAHHU010001397.1:0-1334 GCF_010672095.1 Moorena sp. SIO3I6
AGCGTGAGTTTATCTACCGTGCGTCATCATCCCCAAACCATGACGAAACAAAAACGATTCACTCCAATTGGAAACGCGATGAGAATGGGTTTAGTCATCAAGGGTCAACAACTTCGCTACCGTTAATCGGGTGTATCATAAATGATTAATTTTCAGGTCTTTGAACAAGCACGGCAAAAACATCCCCGGTCTGAAGCTATGCCATTTATGGCTGAGCTGAGACAACAGATGCGATCGCATCAGCCTTATCAAGGATTAAGACTATTACATCATATCCACTTGACCATAGAAACTGTCTTTAAAGTTGAACCGTTGCTGTTGGCTGGTGCTGAGCTTACCGTGTCTTGCCCTAATTTTATCGACCCTAACCCAGAAGCGGTGGAAATTTTACTCAGTGCTAATGTTGAGGTTAATCTTGAAGGGAATTTTGAGGATAACTATGATATTTGTTTAGATCTTTATGGAGAGTTACCCACACTACTCAACCCTCGCGAAGGAGTGGTAGAGCTAACTAAACTCGATAACGAGATCTATCAATCGTTAGATATTTCCTATCCCTTGATTTCTGTGGATGACAGTTCCCTAAAAAATATAGAAACGTTCTATGGCACTAGTAAGGCATTTGTCAAAGCCTTTCACCAGTTAACTAACGAGGCATTAGTGGATAAAAACTTGATAATCTTTGGTTGTGGAAAAGTTGGGAAAGGACTCGTTAATGAATTATTAGGCTTAACCAAGGAGCTGGTGGTCGTCGAGAAAAATCCTAAGATTTTGGAACAGCTTAGGGCTAGAGGAATCAAAGGGTTACAGGCTGAGGACCTGGATGGCATTAGGGCAGCACTAAAGGAGGCTTTTTGTGTTGTAACCTGTACGGGAGTTAATGGAGTACTTTCTAAGGAGTATGATTTAGACAAGGAAGATTTTAGTGGTAAGTATCTTGCCAACATCGGCGCAGAAGATGAATTTGGTGATAACTTCTCAGATGCAGAAGTGCTTTTCAAAAAAGCGCCGATCAATTTTTCCTTAGCGGAACCTACTCCAGTTCAGACTCTCGACCCAGTCTTCTATGCCCATAACATAGCCATTGACTTAATTTTATCGAAGGAATTGGAACCCGGTTACCATTCATTTCCTAGTCATCTTGCCCAGGAAATAATAGAGAAATGGGGAAACTATCATGATCAAGATATAGCGTTTTTAAGGGAGTAGGGAGTAGGGAGTAGGGAGTAGGGAATCGGGAATCGGGAGTCGGGAATCGGGAGTCGGGAGTCGGGAATCGGGAATCGGGAGTCGGGAATCGGGAGTCGGGAATGTAAGCATTTAGCTGACGGCTG
>NZ_JAAHHU010001398.1:0-1334 GCF_010672095.1 Moorena sp. SIO3I6
GAGGGAAGAGGGAAGAGGGAATAGTGAAGAGGGAAGAGTTAAAAAATCCTGTGTACCTGATAGTTATGAAAAACGCTGTATCAAGGATTTAGCTATTAGATTTAGCTATTAGCATTCAGCTTGCCCGCTTCGCCGATGGTAAGCTAATCGGCATTTAACTTTATAACTGTTAATAATTATTTGGCTTTTTTTATTGGATAGTTTAGTTAACTTTTTCTCGAACAAACCGAATTCCCTCCCAAGCTGGCATTCGACCAGTTCGTCGCTCATCCATTAATAAAAATAATGTGTAAACTGGAGCAATTTTATCCCTATTATTGCCATACTTACGGCTTAAGTCTTGACAATTTTTAACCGTCAAATGAACAGGTTTCAGGATTTCAGGATTGGTAGCCGCTTTTTGATAAATATCAGCTCGAACACTCCAGGCAATAAACACTAACAAAACATAGAAGCGAAGTAATTTAAGATCTGGGTTTTCGTATCGGTTAAGGTTGAGGTTGAGGTAGGGATTGAGGTTGATATATTTACCTAGCTTGAGGTCTTTGTATAGGTCTTGGTATGGCTCAAGGTTCTGGTAAAGGTATCGATCAAGGTCGAGATTTTGTTCCAGCTCTTGGTAAAGGTTTCGGTATTGGTAGAGGTTAAGCTCTAAATAGCGGTAGAGTTGGATATCTAGGTATCGGAACAGTTCTAGTTCCCCCTCCAAGTTTAAGTTTAAATCTAGAGCTATATCTAGTTGAACAACATTAGCTAATTGTTTTTGCCAATTTTTCCACTTAGCTGTTTTTATCCCCACAATCACCTTATGTTCTTTTTCCTGGCACCAGCAGCCTACTGCCTGTTCAATCCCTGGGTACTCCTGTGCTTCATCGGAAGTGGGCAATCTGTATCTGAATCCTGGTGTTGAGTAGTTTTGAGTCAACCATTTACAAAATGCTTCTGCATCACAAGCTCGAATTCCAGTAATTGGCTGATGTCCCTCTAACGCGATAAACCGTTTGCTTTCCCAATGATCGGGCTGATGATACTCACCTGCTGCTAGGGTTTCATCCAAAAATAATTGATACTCAGCACAGGTAATATAACTCAAGCCAATTTCGATTCTGTCATCAATTCGGAATAGTTGATTCAACCGCCTAGATAACTTAACCTCTGCAGCTAACTGAGCAATTTCGGGATTAGGGGATGCTAAATCGGCTGCTAGGAATTGTTCAATTTGTTGCTCTAGCTTAGGCTTAACGGTCAACCCTTGCGCTAGGCAATTATAGGCAAAAGCTAAAGACTCTTCTGTTGCCTTTTCCAAGGCTGCACGAATCAAGTTAGTGCCATCA
>NZ_JAAHHU010001399.1:0-1331 GCF_010672095.1 Moorena sp. SIO3I6
ACATCCATGGTCCAAGAGTAAATGTTGCTAGGATCTTCGAGAAGTTCTACAGCAAATTCACGGGCACTTTTGCTGATACTCGGATCTGCCTTAGCTGCTAAACAAAGGTTTAACAGTTTACCCAAAGGCGTATCTGGGGTTACTGACATCAATAAAGTCATGGTGTCTTCTAGAATCTTTTTTTTGTCTACCATGTTTGAGTACTCCTAAAATTAATTTCCGAGTCAGATATTATAGTGCTTTTATGGAAACCATTCGATCAGACTAGACATTTTTTTTATCCCATTTATGCTACATCCACCTATTCCCTGTTCAACACATCTATCGGCAAAGCATAGATGCCCAGGTGGTTGGCAATTGCCCGTTGGCGGGTAGGAATACGGGTCTGAATCGGTGAATTTAACACCCGTAGCTTAGTCTTATTTGCTACTACGAGAGTGGTGGAACCACCCCCATCCAAATTGAGGGCGCTATCGGCTCCTAATTCTTGAATAATAGTAGTCAACTCAGCCAAAGTAACCCCTTCGCTGTAAAACCGCTGGCGACCATCAACAATAATTAACCACAAGGTCTTGCCTGATTTATCAATAGCGACAGCAGTGCGGGGATACAATAGTTTTTCATCTGTACTATCTCCCAATACTGCTGGCTTCCCTTCCTTTAGTAAAATTTCTCTACCCGCTAGTCCCTCAGATGTGCCTAGAGGACAACGGTTTTGATAGATTTGAGCTTGGAGAAGGTTTGAAATACAAAGTACTGAATAATTTTTTGATTTTGGTGGAGCATAGGATTTCCCATCAGAGATAACTTGCCCTTCTACTCTGACCGGATCACCAGGTTTAGGATAGGAGTCTGGTGGATACTCCCGAAAAGGATAAAAGAAACTACCGTTGATAGCTAATTGTAAGTTAAATTCCCGCACAAATTCCGAAGTAGTCCGGGCAGCAAATTCGTTTTTATTGATGGTATTTCCTGGTGTTACTAATAGTTTAATTCCTGGTGCGGTTAGGTCTATGGTAACAGTATGTACCATCAGCGGACGGGGAGATTTGCGAGCATCTCTTTGATACAAAATGCCTGGAAAAAGTTGTTGCTGCTTGTCAGTGGGAAGTGGACGCTTGAGCAGCAATGCGCCATAGATCAAAAGTGGCACGCTCACAATGCTCACAATACTGATGCTGGTGGTAAGCAGAATTCGCTTAACTCTAGTTATATTTAATTTTTTCATGCTCTAAGCTATACCAAAGGGAACAGGGAACAGGGAACAGGGAACAAAAATTATCACAATTCATTTAGGATTGGTATATTGTGCATTTAAACTGTATTATATT
>NZ_JAAHHU010000014.1:0-22486 GCF_010672095.1 Moorena sp. SIO3I6
TATTCCCTATTCCCTATTCCCTATTCCCTATTCCCTATTCCCTATTCCCTATTCCCTATTCCCTATTCCCTATTCCCTATTCCCTATTCCCTATTCCCTATTCCCTATTCCCTATTCCCTATTCCCTGTTCCCTGTTCCCTGTTCCCTAAAATCCAGAAATTTTGTACCTCATAGCTATGAGAATTTATATAGTTAAATCATGGATGATTTAAATTACTATTTAGACAAATACGATGCTATACCCTTAGATACTGATCAATACAAAAATAGTTATGTCGGCTGGGCACTAGACTTTTTTATTGATGAAACAAAGGTAATAAATCCTTATTTAGATATTACGTTACGATTAGACTTAACCGATGCGGAAACTAATTATAAGGATAATTTTAAGAATGACTATTCCACCTTTACGTGTTTCTTAATCTGGAAATTACTTAAAGCCCTGAAAGATCATCCTTCTTTTTGGTGGAGATTTATTAACCAGAAATGGTATCAAATTAATAACCCACCATTATTTTGTCCGACAGCAGTGGGAGGCGAAGCTCGATTTTTACCAATAATCATTAATAATGCCACAAAATTAGGATGGCTTGAATTTTCAGAACTATACAAAAATACCAAAGACAGTATTTTCGCTAATCCTATATGCTCTAATAATAGAGATATCTCCTATGCTTACCAACTATGTCAATTTGTTGGTAATCTTCCTGGCTTGGATTTTTTAAGTTTTGCTATGCAGACAGGTCGTGGAAATACCCAGAGTTTTTTCTACTTTGGGAAGCGAACCTACTACGAAAATCAGCAAAGATTAACGGTTCCTTTAGCTATAAAATTTCACCATAGCAATTTAGATCCATTCCTAATCGAATTGTTAGTTAAGGATTATCTAGCTGAATTAAGTAAGCTTTAATACAGTAGTTTTTACTTGGGTGAGTACAGAGTTTCTGGTTTTAGGGAACAGGGAACAGGGAACAGGGAATAGGGAAGACAGAAGAGGGAACAGGGCAAAAATTCTGTATACCTCATTAGGCTAAAAACCGCTATAGATCAATAGGCAAAACTGCGCTCAATCCCTACTCCCTACTCCCTACTCCCTACTCCCTACTCCCTACTCCCTACTCCCTACTCCCTACTCCCTACTCCCTACTCCCTACTCCCTACTCCCTACAACTCAATCGAATAATAATCCAAAGCACCAACTCCCGCACCCTGAGTCCACCGTGAATCAGGTTTCCAAGCACCATTGATTTCTTCCCGACGGCGAGTGTAGACAGTGAGCTGATTATCCTTTACTTTCAGTAGATTATATTGCCAAGGATAACCGGGTATGAGTTCTCTGGTGGGTGCGCCAAAGGTGCCAGCACCAATTTGGTCGAGTTTGCGCCCAGTTGGACTGAGGTCGTAACGGAAAAGGCTGGTTTCGGCTTTGTGGATGTGTCCGTGGAGGAAAAAGCGGAATCCAGCTTGGGCGAGTTGTTCCATGAATCCTTGGTCGGTAATCCTATCGCTTCCAGCACTATTCAGGGCATGGTGCCAAACCGCAATTTTCAGGCAGTTGCCGTAGTCTGGGTTACGGCGAATTTCGGTCAGGGCGTTGCTCAGAGCACCGGAGTGGATACTAGCACGGTCTCTGAAGTAGCGATCCAGTTCCCAAGCGGAGTTTAGTCCTAGGATCAGCAAGTTTTGCTCTGGGAAATAGTCGATAATGGCTTGCTGGTCATAGTCGAGGGGATAGGGTTGAGCTTTGATAGCTTGATAGAATTGGCTGAAGTGGGCAAACCGTTGTTGGTATTTGGCTTCATCTCGGACTCGAATCACATCTTCACCTTTGATGTAGTGACCCTCTTTGAGTTCACCATCGTAGTCTTCGAGATCCAATAACTGATAACCCCGCTTTGCTAGTTCCCAATTGAGGTCATGGTTACCAGGAACTAGAACAATTTGCTTCGAGTCTAGGGAAAAGTCTTGGCGGAGGTTGTCGAGAAACTGTTGTGCTGCCTGGTATTCGTCTGGAGTGGAATAATTGGCGATATCACCGGAGAGGATAAGAGCATCAAGGTGAGGGATTTGAAGGTCTTGGATTAGGTCTTGGGCGAGTTGGTTTGACCAAAGGGTAGCTTGCTCAGGGGTGGTGATGTGGAGGTCTGAGAGGTGGAGGATGTACATGGTTTGAGTCGGTTTGGGACGATAGGTTGGGTTGTAGATTTGGTAGCGCTCTTGAATAGTGTTAAGGGTGTTGATGGTTTCCTTAAAAATATAGTTATAATTAGTTCCTGCCAATTCTTGGTTGTTGAGGCGATTAATCAGTTTAGGAATAGTGGCTTCTGTCCCGATTTTTCCAAGAGCATCTGCCGCACTACTATGCACATATTTGTGGTCATCATCCAGCAATTTAATTAAGGGGTCAATCGCCACTTCTGTCCCGATTTTTCCAAGAGCATCTGCCGCACTTATACGCACATAATAGTGGTCATCATCCAGCAATTTAATTAACGGGTCTATGGTGGCTTCTGTCCCGATTTTTTCCAGAGCATCTGCCGCACTTATACGCACATCTGTGTCGTCATCATACAGCAATTTAATTAAGGGGTCAATCGCCACTTCTGTCCCGATTTCTCCCAGAGAAAATGCCGTACTACTACGCACATCATAGTCGTCATCATCCAGTAATTTAATTAAGGGGTCAATCGCCACTTTTGTCCCGATTGTTTCCAGAGCTTCTGCCGCACTTATACGCACATCATAGTCGTCATCATACAGCAATTTAATTAAGGGCTCGATGGTGGCTTCTGTCCCGATTTTTTCCAGAGCATCTGCGGCACTCCTACGCACATCTGAGTCGTTGTCATCCAGGCATTTAATTAACCCGTCAATCGTCGCTTCTGTGCCAATTTTTCCCAGAGCATCTACGGCAATCTTACGCACATATGAGTGGGAATCATCCAGGCATTTAATTAATGGGTCTATCGCGGCTTCTTTCCCAATTTTTCCCAGAGCTTCTGCCGCCATAATTCGCACATATGAGTGGGGATCATCCAGGTATTTAATTAAGGGGTTAATCGCCGCTTCTGTGCCAATTTTAGCCAGAGCTTCTGCCGCACTTTTACGCACCCAATAGTCGGGATCATGCAGCAATTTAATTAAGGGGTCGATGGTGGCTTCTTTCCCGATTTTTTCCAGAGCATCTGCCGCCCTAATACGCACATCTGAGTCGTTGTCATCCAGCAATTTAATTAAGGGCTCGATGGTGGCTTCTGTCCCGATTTTTTCCAGAGCATTTATCGCACTCCTACGCACATCTGAGTCGTTATTATTCAGCAATTTAATTAAGGGCTCGATGGTGGCTTCTGTCCCGATTTTTCCCAGAGCTTTTGCCGCAATACTGCGCACATAATAGTGGTCATCATCCAGCAATTTGATTAAGGGCTCGATGGTGGCTTCTGTCCCGATTTTTCCCAGAGCTTTTGCCGCACTCCTATGCACCCAATAGTTGGGATCATCGAGCAATTTGATTAAGGGGTCGATGGTGGCTTCTGTCCCGATTTCTCCCAGAGCTTTTGCCGCACTCCTACGCACATTTGAGTGGTCATCATACAGGTATTTACTTAGCTCAGGTATCGCTTTTTCTAATCCAGTTATTCCCAACAGTTCAACCTTAAGTAAGGTCGGAACCTTTAACCCAGCCACCAACTCGATAGTCTGCTCCTGAAACTCTGGTTTTACTGCTCCTGCTAACCTCGCTCCCAGTTGCCAATCCACTTCTAAGCCTAACCTTACCACCTCCAAGGCTTGCTTTTGATCATTTACCAATTGCAGCATCAGCACCAGAGGTTCTGTCCATTTCAAATAATTGAGATAGTTCTGTTGCAACTCCTGATCACTAAGACGTGGTAATTGCTTCAATAAATATTCCGCTGTATAGTATTCTTGGATTAGTTGGTGTCGAAACTCAATCAACTCTCCTGATTGTTGAATCAAGTGATGGTTGAGTAAGTCCTTTAGCCAAGTCCTAGCGCGAACTTTAGGATCGATACAACCACTCTGACGTAGATAGTTAGTTAAAATTTCCTCGGCTTTTGTCTTGGGAATAGCAACAGTAATCTCTTTGGGCTTATCCCCTGCTGTCATCACAAACCCTAACTCTTGCAGCAAGTCAGTCCAAAATCCTCTTGATTCCTCGGAAACCTTAACATCTTGCTTGATGTTATCAGAATAGAACTGGGTAAATGAGCGAAAGACTAACCCCAGATTCGACGGGATCTCTCCCTTATCCTGAAACAGGGCACACAGCATCATCAATAGTAGAGGGGTTTGGCCAAACTCCCGTAAGCGATCGCCCAACTGCTTAAGCATTTGCTCCCCCTTTTCAGGCAAATACTTTCGGACAAATTCCGACATTTGCTCTGCACTCAAGGGTTGCATTTCCAACTTCTTCTCAATCCCCAAGTCACCACCCACCCCTAAATCCCTAGTGGTGAAAATCATGGGAGTGTGCTTCTGGTAATCCTTCCGAAACTGAGTCAAATCCACACGTGCTGCTTCTGACGGGAGCTCGTTCACCCCATCGATCAGTAACCAGAATTGTCCATCAAACAATAGTGTTTCGATTTCGGTGGAGTTGAGGAGTACACGATGACGTTTCAGAAAATTCCGCACTAACTCCAGTACCGATGTCTGGTAATATCGCAGTTCCACCAGCACCGGAATTTTGCCTGGTATCCCCTCATCCCCTAACAATCGCACTAACGCAGTGGATTTGCCTGAACCCGGACGTCCGACCAGTAAAACATGGTCAGCAGCATACTTGCGCAATCCTTCTAGGACAGGCAAGCGCTCAATTTTTTCCGGATTTTCGTATTCTTCCCGATTTTCGTCTCGTTGTGGCTGCTCCGACTTGATGGTTTGCACCATTAGGCCATTAAACAGCATAGGGGTTCGTTGCTGCTGCTTGGGCTTGCGGCCTTCGACATCAGTGAGGGTATAAACTTGCCACCATTGGGCGTAGCTGTTACGGATTGATGCTAGATAGGGATCCCAATTGACCATCTTAAGGATGAATTATGAAGGTTGAATTATCTGGCACCCTTGTGATTTATTCTAGCTGGGCAGCTGAGTTGGTGGGCAGTGCTTTGCTATGGGATCGGGAGCTGAGCTGATTGGTCTGCTGCACTGCCCACCCTACATCGGCTGAGTTGGTGGAACTGGCATCTTGCCAGTTTCAATATTATGTTGGGGCGGGCAGTTGGTGGGCAGTGCTTTGCTATGGGATCGGGAGCTGAGCTGATTGGTCTGCTGCACTGCCCACCCTACATCGGCTGAGTTGGTGGAACTGGCATCTTGCCAGTTTCAATATATGTTGGGGCGGCCAGTTGGTGGGCAGTGCTTTGCTATGGGATCGGGAGCTGTACTGATTGCTCTGCTGCACTGCCCACCCTACATCGGCTGGTGTGATTGTGATTGTAGTTGCAATTATAGTTGACAAAATTATCTATAAGTGCTTATACCCCTTGCCCTAGATATTTCCATCTCCTGATCACCCCATTTCCCGGTCTTCCAGTGCTATTCTCCGACTGGCAACTGTTAGGATAATATTTTTTTTGTAAATTAGTTGAGAAAGCTTTGCATTTGACCCCTAGATAGACTAAACTAGTCTAGGAGTATTAGCAATAACTAATCCCTGGCTGCTCAAATCTTCCCTTAACCGAGGCAGCTTGGTTCCAGCTTTTAACAAAAAACTATAGCATTATTGATTATGGATCCATCTATATCTGAATCAGAGGCCAGTCAAGTGATTGAGATCAAGTGGGGAGAGCGATGGCAAGTCTATCGGCGCTTGCAAGAGCTAGAGATTCCCTGTCACTGTAAGACTGACCAGCCCTTGAAAGCTGAAATCGATAATGTCACGGCTTTGATTCAAATTTGGAGTATCCTCAGACAGCTAACCCTTCCGCGCCAAGAGTTAATATCCTGGCTCGATGATTGCTGGCGGCTTCCTAGCAAAAGGCGCAAGGAGAAACTTTAAGTAGTAGGTAAGCATTCAGCCCTCAGCGGTCAGCCGTCAGCTTTCCATAACTCAGATTAAACTACTGATCCTGCAGGTCTACTCAACCTTCAACCTTCAACCTTCAACCAACAAACCTTCAACCTCCCAACCTTCAACCTCCCAACCTGCCAACCTGCCAACCTTAAAAGAATACCTTTAAGATCCATTCATGACAAAACCAGCAATTCTACATTTAGAAGGGATTACTAAACACTTTGAGCAAACCACTGAGCCAGCAGTGGGGAATGTGTCGTTTACCCTCCATGAAGGGGATTTACTGGGATTAGTCGGCCCATCTGGCTGTGGCAAAACGACATTACTGCGGATTGTAGCTGGGTTTGAGCGACCCCAAGCGGGACTAGTGGTATTGGCAGGACGGAAAGTGACTGGGCCAGGGTATTGGTTACCACCAGAACAGCGCAATACTGGTATGGTCTTTCAAGACTATGCTCTATTTCCTCATCTGACCGTAGCAGAGAATGTGGCGTTTGGGCTTAAGCAGAATCGGAAACAGAAGAGTGGTGTCTCGGTCAAGAATAATACGGAAGATGCGATCGCATTAGTCGGATTAGCTGGCATGGGCAAACGTTATCCCCACGAACTCTCTGGTGGTCAGCAGCAGCGAGTAGCCCTAGCCCGTGCCTTAGCCCCCAGACCTAAATTAATTCTATTGGATGAACCCCTCAGCAATCTCGATGTCCAAGTGCGTCTGCGGTTGCGTCAGGAAGTGCGAGCTATTCTCAAAGAAACCGGAACCTCTGCTATTTTTGTCACCCATGACCAAGAAGAAGCCTTATCGATATCCGACCAAGTGGGAGTCATGCGTTCTGGTCGATTAGAGCAATTGGGGACACCAGAAGAAATCTATACCAATCCCAGCTCTCGCTTTGTAGCAGAATTCGTCACCCAAGCCAACTTTTTACCAGCCCAACGCAGAGGAGACCTATGGGAAACAGAAGTAGGCTCCTTTGCCATCAGAGTCAATGATGCCATACTTAATACTAAACTCGATCAGCTGGAGGAAGGGGAGCTAATGCTTCGGGAAGAAAATGTTCTTCTCAAGCCTGATGATGACTCCACCGTAGTGATTCAAGACCGACATTTCCTAGGTCGTGAATACCGCTACTGTTTACAAACCGCTTCCGGCAAAAAACTCCACGCTCGCACCAACCTAAGCACTCAACTACCCGTAGGAAAGCGGGTGCGACTGTCTGTAGCTGACCCATCAGTACCGATTTTTGCCTGAGGGAAAAGGGAAAAGGGAAAAGGGAATAGGGAGTAGGGAGTAGGGAGTAGGGAGCAGGGAGCAGGGAGCAGGGAGCAGGGGTAAGAGTGCATAAAATTGTCCTGTCAACCTATCAACCTTCAACCTGTCAACCTTAAACCTGTCAACCTTAAACCTTCAACCTTAAACCTTCAACCTTAAACAACCTTCAACCTTCAACAGATTGAGTTAATCATGTATTCTGCTCCACTGATTCATTTCTATTAGACCCTGCCTCATTTTCATTAGAGGATTGGACTTGCTTGAGATGAATCTTATTCACCTGAACAATATAATGTTCTATGGCCTTTTGTGATTGTTGTTGACGTCGCGCGCCATCGGATGAATCAGAAAAGCGATAAGGTTGAGTGACTCCCAAGACAAATTTTTCCTGTTCCGCTTCTAACAATTCAACAGTAGTGTTGGCAGCAATCCAATTTTCTTGAAACGGAAAGGAAGTAGAGACACTAGCAACAATAGAAGCAATCGCTGGAAATATTACCGGGAGCCACTTTAGTAATGAAGAACCAGTTTCTAATTTGTCTAGCAAGACTAAAATTGGTGTTATTCCCGATAAAATAATGGTTAACATTTGGGCAACATAGTAAGCATTTCGGGAGGTCCTGCGGGTTTTTTTATAATCGTCAATCAACTCCTGACTATAGTTTAGAGCTTTTTCTATTGCTAGAGTTATGGGATTATTATCCGTGGAATTATTACCGCACCACAGCCCACTACACAGTTTAGATTTTTTGATCAGTTGCGACTGATGAGTAGCTTCTTTATAGTCTTGCCACAATTGTTGATTAATTAGGAAAAGAAATATAAAAACCGCAAAACAAGCAGCGCTAACGATTTCCAAAATTTGACGCTCTGAGATAAAAATAGAGGCAATTCCGACCCCAACCCCAGCAGCCAGGAATAAAGAATAACCGATAGTTATTAAAACTGAAGGTTTTGAAATTGATGAAGAAGAGATTTTATCTATTGTCTTAGGAATTTTATTATCTGGAATTGCTTCAATTTGAGGAGCTGCTTCAAAATTAGTCATTTTTTTTATATAATTATTAATGCAGTTAATCTAGTCAATTCTAGCAAGTGGGCATTGCTGATTGGTAGAATACTCAGAAATCCCACCGTTTAACCTCCTTTATGATTTATTTTTGGAATTTTGCTGTTTGACCCAGTGGTGCCTTACGGGGCGGGCTTTACCAACCCTGGCTACGAGGTTGAAAATGACGGGGAGCGCCCCTGAAGCACCACTAGCAACTTCCTACCCTACTTTATCTGCCCCCAATCTCCCCATCTCCCCATTTCCCCATCTCCCCATCTCCCCATTAACTAACCAGTTGACTCAATTGCGGTGGTTGTTACTGTAGGTGACTCTAGTACCAGCCCACTGAAGCTTATTCCTTAAGGTCTGGTAATAGGAATACTGTTCCCTTAGGATAATGAACTTAGCCTGACAATCTGCTCTACGCACGTCCACCCGTTGTCCAGGCCAAATAGAGGTTGCCAGCACACCATCCATCCAGAGTTTAGTGTTTAGCTCATAATCCCCCAAGGGCCAGATACTGACAACAGAACCAGAGGGGAGCACGAAAGGACGACTGGAAAGGCTCATCGGACAAATCGGTGCGACTGCGATCGCTTCAATCGAGTCGTGCAAAATTGGACCATTAGCAGAAACAGTATAGCCAGTGGAACCAGTGGGAGTCCCAACAATTAGTCCATCCCCTTGGTATTGATCCACTACTTCTCCATCAATTTCCATTTCCAAAATTGAGGTAATCATCCGATCGGCAGAGGCAGGTTTAATACACATTTCATTGAGTGCCAAAAAGCGATCGCTAACTGGTGTAATGTCAGTGCGGTTTCCCCCAAACACAGCCCCCTGTAACATCATCCGCCGCTGAACTGCATAGCGGTCTTCTAATAGTCGGTCCCAAACTTGCTCAGTGTCTTTAAATTCTTCGATGGGTTGGGTCAGAAATCCCAGATGACCTCCAACATTTACTGCCAAAATTGGTATTCCTTCCGGAGCCAGATGTCTTGCGGCTGCCAATACTGTCCCATCCCCCCCGAGAACCACTGCCAAATCAATGGCTTCGGTGGCAGAAGCTAAAAAGACTGGGTAGGGATTATCTTTCGCGCCACTCGGTCCGATCAGAACCCTGCACTGGCGTGCTTCCAACTCCCGAGCGCATTTTTCTGCGCAACGTTTTCCTTGGGAGTCTCCAGCTTTGTGAATAATAATGACTTGCTTTAGCTGCACGTTACTGTTCTGGCTTACCCCTAGTGTTCACTGTTATTCTAGAGCGTTCGATTAAGCGTTACCCGATCTTTGCGGGGAAATTGGGGAAATAATTTAATTGTCAAATAAATTTAATTGTCTAAAAGGCGTTTTCTTGATCAAGAAGACTACCAACTTGGGATAACTATAACTAGAGACTGGGTCAAAGAGACTTAGTCAATAGGAGATTAACCCATGACAAACAGGGAACAGGGAACAGGGAGCAGGGAGCAGGGAACAGGGAGCAGGAAGCTTCGGAAAAATCCTGTGTACCTCATTAGGCTATAAACCGCTAGATGGGAGGCGTGACAGGTGTGGTAAGTGTGGGAAGATGGGGCGATGGAGCGATGGGGCGATGAGTAACTAGCTCCTTTTGACTGCCCTGCATCCCTACTCTCTACTCCCTACTCCCATTAACCCAGCAGGAAAGTACCTCTTTTACAGCGCAGCGTAACCAAAGGTGATGTCAAACCGACGACACCAAATTGCTACAGAGCCAAATTCGTTAAGATTCAAGTCGTCAGGAATAGCATAGCGTTGAGCACCACTGAATTGCTTGATTCGGGCGAGGGTTACATAGTCTTGTCCCCGAATTTTACGAGGTACACTGCTGTTCGGATACAGGAGTACATTCACATCGGGCCCACTACCCGTTTTAAAGGATTGATCGAATTCTAGATAGCGTTTACCATTTTCATTGACAATCTTTACATTTCCTTGAGTGCGATGCCCTCGATCAACGGTGATAAAGCTTCCTGTGGCGATAGTAGAGGCTATTCGTTGACTGACCAGAGCATTGTTTAAAGAGTTGTGTTTAACAACAGTTCTTTCTGCTTGCACAGCCGGAGTTGCTGCTGCCATTAACAATACGGATAAACCACCAACAATTAGACGTTTCATAACACTTCCTCCTAGTAATCAAAAATGAATTGAATCATTGCTTTAGTTGCTTAATTATTAGAATGAACTACCATTCTGAAATCACCCTAACGAATAAATGAAAGTTAGATGAGATTTAGAAAAGAAAACTGAAGCACTCAAAACTGACCAACTCAGCCTTAAGCTACTGTAGGGTGGATGAAGGGAAAGAAATGGCGTTGCTGAATCTTTGAATGAACAGGAGTAGAGCGGGCATCCTGCCCGCGCGAAAATAAGCATGAAACTGGCAAGATGCCAGTTCCACACAAGATGCCCATTCTACAGGTGCGACCCAAGGGCGATTTACTCGCCACGAGGCGCGCACCTACTCTTAAAATTATTCCATGATTAAGGAACGCCAAAGGAATTGCCCCGTAACCCATCACCTGGTAGCAGTGATTTATGACCAACAGGTGCGATCGCATCCCTGATCTATAGTAGTCGCCAGGGCAGTTAGGACATGATAAAAGTCTCAAACCTAAGTAAGCGCAAGAGTTTGACTTCGGACTTCGGACTTCGGACTTCGGACTTCGGACTTCTGCTATAACTCCCTGATCTCATAACCGATTTTATACTGAACGCCCATGAATCAAAAACGCATCATTGGTCTAACCGGTGGTATAGCCACGGGAAAAACCACCGTATCGAATTACCTAGCTGATACCTACAGGCTACCAATTTTAGATGCGGATATCTATGCCAGAGAAGCAGTACAACCAGATTCACCAATCCTGAAACAGATTTATCAGCGCTACGGTTTACAAGTGCAGCACAGTGACGGTACCCTGAACCGCAAACGCTTAGGAGAGATAATTTTTAGTAACCCAGCTGAGCGACAGTGGTTAGAGCAACAAATCCATCCTTATGTACGCGATCGCTTTCAATCTGAACTCGATACCTTTCTTGATGCAGTCGCTCATGGGGAGGGGCTGTGTGCGGAACCTGCGTCCGCACCTTGTAAGCCCCGTGGAAACCCCCAAGACCGCGCTGCATCGCTAGTTGCTCCTACAGTTATCTTAGTCATCCCGTTACTATTTGAAGCTAAGATGACCGATTTAGTGACAGAAACTTGGGTAGTCAGCTGCTCACCAGAACAACAGCTCAGACGGATCCAGAAACGCGATCGCATCTCTAAAGAACAAGCTCAAGCCCGGATCAACAGCCAACTCCCCCTCCAGCAAAAAATAGCACTTGCTGATCTAGTTTTAGATAACTCCTCTACCCAAGAAGCTCTAATCCAACAAGTATCTACGGCCCTTGCTACCAATGGATATCATCCATATTTTTGAATTAAGAATGTAGAATTAAGAATTAAGAATTAAGAATTAAGAATTCTGCCTTCTACATTCTGCCTTCTGCCTTCTGCCTTCTACATTCTGCCTTCTACATTCTTCATTCTTCATTCTTCATTCTTCATTCTTCATTCTTCATTCTCCATTCTTCATTCTTCATTCTGCAAACCTGCTAACCTAGTTATCCCAAATAAGCTTTCAGAGCTTCTGCTGCCAACTCCGTCATACTTTTACCTTGGTTAGCAGCAGCTTCCTTAAGACGAGCATGGACTTCTTCCGGAATGCTAATTCGACGGCGATTTTTAGCAGTAGAAGATTTCTTAGCTGAGGATTTCTTACTTGCTAGCTTGGCATCTGGATTAACTATACCGCTACCTAGCTCATAGTTAGCAGAAAATTCCCTAAGGGCATCAAAGCCAATGCGATCGCAAAAATCCCCAAAACTCTCCTGAGGTTTGCGCTCTTCCCGAAACTGCACAAAAATTGGTTCAAAGAAAGATTCCAGCTCACTTTCTGGCATTTTCTGCACATAGGCTCGTGATAACCGAGTTTGATCTGGTGAAGCTCCCAGCCACACTTGATAAGCTTTTGGTGCACTACCGACAAATCCCAACTCTGCTATATACGGTCTAGCACAGCCATTAGGACAACCGGTCATTCGGATCACAAAATATTCCTTGTCTAACCCCAATTTGTCCAGCAGTAACCGAATCCGCTCAACCATGCCAGGGAGCGCCCGTTCTGATTCGGTAACCGCTAAACCACAGGTAGGTAAAGCTGGACAAGCCATGGAATAGCGCACTAACGGTTCAATTCCTTCTGGAGTAACTTGAATACCGTGCTGTTCTAGAATCTGATTCAAGGCTTGCTGGTGGGTGGGGTCAATCTCATAGAGAATTATATTGTGGTTAGCAGTAAGCCGCATCGGTAGGGCAAATTCTTCAGTAATTTTCCGCAGAGCTGTTTTGAGTCGGAAATTCCCTTCATCTTTGACCCGACCATTCTCAATCGATATCCCCAGGAATAGCTTTCCGTCTCCTTGTTCGTTCCAACCCAAATAATCTTCGTACTTAAATGGGGGTAAGGGCTTAAACGGTGCCAGGGTTTTACCGAAGTAGCTTTCTACTTTTTCCCGGAACTTATCGACACCCCAATCATTGATTAGGTACTTCATTCTGGCATGACGGCGGTTTACGCGATCGCCATAATCCCGCTGGGTTGCCACAATTGCCTTAACCAAGTCATATATATCCTCTTTCTCCACATAGCAGATGTGGTCAGCTAGACGAGCAAAGGTCTCTTCCTTATTGTGGGTGCGACCCATACCCCCACCAGCCAGAACATTAAATCCCTCCAGTTCTCCCTGGTCGTTGGTAATTACCACCAACCCCACATCTTGGGTATAGATATCAATCGAGTTATCCCCGGGAACCGTTACGGAACACTTAAACTTCCGGGGCATATAGTGTTCCCCGTAAATTGGTTCCTCTTTGTCCTGGAAAATAGTACCATTACCATTGCGCTGCCGTGCTGCTTTCACCTCCGGAGCTTCCTCAGCACTAATTACCTTTTCCCCATCCAGCCAAATCTCGTAATAGGCACCGGTTTGAGGGGTAAGTAAGTCAGCAATCCGATCAGCATACTCCCAAGCATACTGATACTCTGGTCGATTTTTATATGGTGCTGGTGCAGCCATAACATTGCGGTTGAGGTCTCCACAAGCACCCAACGTTGACCCCATATTGCGGATAATTGCTGCAATTGTCGCTTTCAAATTCTTCTTGAGAATGCCATGAATCTGAAAACCCTGACGGGTCGTTACTCGTAGGGTATGGTTACCATACTCTTCTGACAACTGCTCTAGAGTCAGATAAAGCTCTGGTGGAATAAATCCTCCAGGATTGCGAGTGCGCAGCATCATCTGATAGTCTTTTTCCTGACCCTTGACCCGGTTATCTCGGTTGTCTTGCTGGTAAGACCCGTGAAACTTAAGAATTTGAATAGCGTCTTCTGTAAAATGAGTGGTATCCTGTAGCAATTCAGTTGCCACCGGCTCACGCAAGAAGTTACTGCGTTCTTTAATTCCTTCAATCTTAGAGGGTTTGCGGGCTTTAGGAGTCTGAGATACAACCATGGGTTCAACGGAGCAAAAAAGATGAATAAGTATAATTCCCGATAAATCGGTCGGGATTACGGTTAATGATTAGATCCTAATACTACCGTTACCGTTGCCCATTGGATCCATAACTTTAGAAATCCTAAAATTTCTCCAAATTCATTCATTGTCGTTCAATGAGATACCGGCAAAGAGGAAAGGAAAGAGTTGAAGGAAGGTTGAAGCGAGTAGATTGGCCAAAGCGAGTAGATGCACAAGAGGATTGTTGTCACCTCAGTTGAAGTATTTGACAGTTAATACTTCATCCTTTATACTTCATCCTTCATGCTTCATCCTTCATGCTTCATCCTTCATCCTTTCCCTTTGACAATGGACATACTAAGTTTAGAAACGGTAGCCTGCACCCAATTGAACACTGACAGACTCACCTGAACTATTTTCGTAAGCGTTAAGACCTACCTTAGTATTGCCGTAAACCAAAACATCCTTAGCAATTTGGCTTTCAGCACCCACGCCAAGCACCCAAGCATCTTGATTACCGATGGGTGTATTGTCTCCGTCATCTTCCACAAAAGAGTAACCAACACTAGCAAAAACATTAGTATTTTTAGCTACGCCTAGGTCAAAGGAAACACTAGGAATAATCGCCGTATTGTCATCATTGAAAAGAATATCACCTCTTAGAGAAACTGGAAGCTTTGAAGTTGTTAGACGAGTGGTAATATTACCACCAACATTTTGGTCATTCCCTTGTCCATCACTAGTTACACCGGCGGCCAGACCAACCCCAATGTAGCTAGCATCTGTACCTTTGACGCTGAGATCATCTGCTCCGGGATTAGCGGAAGCCATACTATTTCCTAGTAAAACGGGAGCAATTGTTGTAGCAGCCAAAGTAGAAATGGTGAAAATAGATTTCAGTAAACCTTGCATTGTTTATTTCCTCAAACTAGTTAATTTTTTGTTCCTTTCTCTACAAGTCGTTGGGAATAAACAAAAGGTTCCTCAGGTTATAAAAAAAAATCTAAATACTTGAAAAGCTTGAGATGACTTGAATCTGGCGAATCCGGATATAACTAGAAAAAAATTTGCTTAGTTTTAGACGCCCTAATTAGTTGATACTCTTTAAAAGAGAGTCGGTTTTATCAATTAATTTAATGTCTGTGTTTTGTTAGTGGACTGTTTACTAGGTGTCACAGATTAGACAACTGCGGCGAAGTCTAATCTTGTTTGATACCAACCATGCCATATCCAGCAATGTTATATGCAGCAATGGTAGACAGAGGCACCTGGTAAAAATACTGACGTCGGAACTGTTCTTCCTCAATGGCAGCAAAAAATATTGCGTTCGCGCAGCGTGCGCGTAGCGCAATCGCATCATTTTCAGCAACATTCGTCCCATGGGAAGACCACTCTTTTGGATGCCAACTTATTTGTACCCCGCAGTCCTGGTAAGAAACTTCAAAACCAATCGCTGATAGGGCATTCAGTCCTAACTCAACAGTGCGATCGCTTAAATCCAACTTCTCCTGCAATTGCACCAAAGTAGCCCATTGACCCGTGCGACTGAGGAACTTAGCAATTCCTAGCAACTTTTTCCAGGTGTCTTGGGCAGATAGTTGTTTAGGCCGTGGATATGCGATCGCTAATTGTCGTTCTGCCTGTATCGCTCTCCTACACCATACTTGTAACTCATCCCAACTCGTCGGACACTCATAAACCATTAGAGGAGTTAAACCTTCACCCTGTAACTCTTGTCCCCGACAATCTAAAATCCAATCGAGCTGATTAGAGACCTGTAAACAAGACTGCAAATAATTTTCCTGGCAAGGTTGCACCGCAACGAGGCGCACTTCTGGACGTTTTTCGTAATTATTATAGTCTAATTCCACAACAGCATTACATCTAACTTTAGGGACTTCATCCTGATAATGTCCCCACCAAATTCCAGGAAAACCCATACTCGTAGAGTCATCCCAAATTTCAAATTTAGTTTTAATATACTGTACTTTCCGTCCTCTAAAATCCTTAGAGTTACGATTCCAAACCTGCTCAAACCAACAGTTTTTAATCAGCAATTTTGGCACCGGATTACCCATCCCACAAGGTTCCAGGTGTTTCAACTCATCAAATAGTGCTTTGCCCAACTCAGCAACCTTAACCACCAAATCCGCTTCTATAGCTGGCATCATCAAAGCACCCGTAGTCCCTAGTTTTTGTGCCAACTGCTGGTTAATCGCTTCCCTAAATAAACGAATATTATCCACTGGCAAACTCAACCCAGCCGCAAAAGGATGACCTCCGAAGCGATGCAACAGATGAGCTTGGGAATTGACTAATTCATAAAGATCAATATTATTAACAGAACGAGCCGAACCCCGTGCTATACTATAGGAGTGTTTATCTTCTAAACCTGCTTCTCCCAGCTGGCTTTCTCTATCGCTACTTTCAGTACTTAACAAAACTGTACTTAACAAAATCGTCGGGCGTCCGTATTCCTGAGCAATTTGACCAGCCACTAAGCCTAAAACACCAACCGGCCATTGGGGATCCTCTAAGACAATCACATTAGTAGTAGACAGATCAAGTTGGGCAAGTTTATCCTTAACTTGCTTAGTAATATCTTTTTGTAAAGACATGCGGCGGGTATTAGCTAATTCCGTCTCTAAAGCCAGTTGCTCACAACGTTTCTCATCTTTACTAGTCAGTAACTCAACACAAAATGAAGCATCCCCTTGAATCCGACTTACAGCATTAATTCTCGGGCCAAGTCCGAAAGAAATATCCGTCGGGCGATCGCCACTGCGTTTACACAACTCTAACAATCGCGCTATACCAGGACGAGAGCGAGTTTTCAGTTGCTGCTTCAGTTGTTCAATTCCCCGTTGTGCCAGATAACGACAATCTCCAGATAATTCCACTAAATCCGCAATTAGACCAATTGCCACCAAATCCAGCAAGTTCTCTAATCGTTGTTGGGGAATATTAGGTGAACGCTGATACATTGCTTCCACTAACTTATACGCCACCGCCACTCCAGACAAATGAAATAAAGGATGACTTTCAGCAAGATAGCGGGAATTGATGATAGAAACCACTGGCGGACGGTCATCTGGTAGAGTATGGTGGTCAGTGATAATCACATCCATTCCCAACTGGTGAGCATAATCAATTTCACTCAGATTCGTGCTGCCAGTATCGCAGGTAACGATAAGTTTCACCCCAGCAGCATTCAGTTGGTCAATTCCTGGACAATTCAAACCATGGGATTCCGTCAGGCGATTGGGAATGTAGTAACTTAGGTGTTGGTGCTGGCAAAAAAACTGTCCCAGTCCTTCCCAGAGGACACTAGTAGCCGTGATTCCATCGGCATCAAAGTCCCCCCATATGGCAACCTTTTCCTCAGCCTCACGGGCTTGCAGTAGGCGTTTTACTGCCCATTCAATTTGTTCTCCAAAATCAAAAGGGCTGGTAGGTTGATACAAATCTGGGTTTAGGAAACCAGCCAGTTGTTTCTCCTCTCGTATTCCCCGTTGCCACAGCAGTTGAGCAGCATAATGTCCCGAATAGCCCTTAGTATGGGATTTGACAGCTTTGAGGAACCACTGAGGAAAGTCAGGTGGGGGTAGGACTTGCCATTGGGATTGAGAAATGGATTCGGACATGGATTCGGACATGAAGCTGATGTGCGATCGCTTATAGTTAGTCAAGTTAGCTGATCCGCGAGAAGCCCCGCGCTCTACCCGATAGGGTGAGCGTCTTGAAGTTACCGTAAGAATAGTGGAGCCTTTATGGTTGGCAGGCTATGCATAAAAGAGTTAACACTTATTGATTAAGGCTCCACTATTCTAAGGCGCGCGTCTCTAGGATGATAGCGGGACGATGGAGTGAAACGGAATTGTCAACTAGGAATCTTTGGGGACAGGGAAACGAGCTATTAAGCTTCTGAGTAATTCGGAGCAGGTCATCCCCCTACGTTCGCGTAGCGTGGCCTACGGCCAATCAGCTTCTTGTTTAAGCTGTCTTTTTTCAAAGTTAGTCAGTCGAATCATTAATGTTTTATCTTTCATTTGTAATTACGTCTGTTACTATGATAATAGGTCGAAAAACAATAGACAGCAATAATGAGGGCAGCATACCAATACCGGCTTAGACTTACTAAATCACAGGTCGCCAAGATAGAAAAATGGCTTGATATGTTACGCTATCAGTACAATTACTTACTGGCTGACCAATTCAATTGGTATGGGCAAAATCGTTGCTCCATTAATTCCTGTCCTCTTATTTGCCACTTACCCGATCTAAGAAACAATCCCGATTATTTTTCCCAGAAGAAAACCCTTCCTGAATTAAAGAAAAACAGGCCGTGGTACTGAGAGATACATTCTCAAGTTCTGCAAGATTGCGTCAAGAGAGTAGACCTGGCTTTTAAGGGTTTTCTAAAAGGAGATTGCAATGGGAACAGGAGCGGAAAACCACGTTTTAAAAGCAAAAACAGGTACCGCTCTTTTACCTTCCCGTCCTTGTCCAAGAGTCCTATTAGTGGTAATATCCTGGCTCTACCGAAATTTGGGCAAGTCAAGATGATTTACCATCGACCAATCCCAGAAGGATTCAAGGTAAAAACGGCCACAATTACCCGAAAGGCCGATGGCTATTATGTAACACTGTCAATTCAGGATGATTCCGTCCCGGACATTATCCCGATAGATAGCGTTACTAATCCCGTTGGGATAGATATGGGTCTTAAGTCGTTTTTGATAAAGTCTGACGGTACTGAGGTGCCAATTCCCCAGTATTACCGAAAGGCTCAGAAAAGACTTAATAAAATTCAGAAAGCTGTTAGCCGATCCAAAAAGGGAAGTAATAACAGAAAAAAAGTTATCCTTAAACTTGGGAAGGCTCACAAAAAGGTAGCTGACACTAGAAAGGATTTTCACTTTAAGACTGCGAAAGAATTACTAGGTAGTCACGATCTAGTAGCCCACGAAAAGCTCAATATCAAAGGGCTGGCTAGAACCAGAATGGCAAAGTCAGTTTTGGATGCTGGTTGGGGTCAATTTTTGTCTATCTTATCAGTCAAAGCCGAGAACGCTGGACTGATAACAAAAGCTGTAAACCCCCGTAACACCAGTCAAAACTGTTCTAATTGTGGAAAGAAGGTACCGAAAAAACTGAAAGACCGCATCCATTCCTGTCCTCACTGTGGTTATGTTGCTGACAGAGACGTGAATGCGGCTAAAAATATCTTGTATTTGGCGGTGGGGCGTCCCGTCAGCAATAAAGCTTACCGAGTAACCGAACCATTAGGTGGTGTTGGTAAGAAGCCCGCGTTGTCCCGTTAGGGCAACGTCGGGAGTACGTCACTACAAAAATACTAACTTAATCAGAGCGATCCATAACCAAATTTATCCAGAACTATTGTCTTGATGCAGTGGCTACTTTCTTGTCTATTGCTAGCATGCCTATTGCCTTTCCCAAGCGAGACTATGTTCACATCTCAAATAAAAATCCTATAGATACTGCTTAAACGGATGTGCCAATATGCCCAGTATCAGATCAATTTCCTTAATATAATAGTCATCTAAATCAATAAACACCAATTGATTCACCAACTTGATAAACTTCCAATTTGTCCCAGTAGTTACAGCTCCATAGATAGCATCAATATCGTGATCCTGTTGTTGATTAAATCTCTGAGCTGCTACCATTTCCGCAATGCACTGTCCTAATCCCCCCTTAATATTTTCATTTTTTGCCTCCAGGAGGATAACAACTGGTGTCCGAATTTCATAGATTTCCTTAGAAGCAGTAAGGATATAATCACAGTATCCATTTAATCCAGTTCCTCTATCGACATTAAACTCAGTTCCAGAAAAAAAACCGATTTGGAAATCAAGCAGACGGCGCACTTCCAGTAAAACCGGAGCAATAACTAACTCAGAACGAGCTTTTTCGGTATTGATAGCATTCGCGAGCGGCAGATTTTCCTTAAGGGTTGTTTTCAAGTGATCACTCGGCTCGATCGGGGCAATATCCTTAAATACAGTATTCCCCTCATCAAGAAGGAGGTTAAACGCCGTTTGGACTTTGTAGATAGTTGTAAAGTCACTATATGCCATGATCTTTATTTATCATGTCTCCTATAGCAATCCTACTATCAAGTCTGGTTGAATACCCATAATTAAGGAGAGGGTGGGGAGACTCACAGGGGTAGGTTTTTTACATTTGGGTAAAACATGGGACTTAACCTCAGCACAGGAAAAGGAAAACAACGAAGAAGCGATGCATCGCTAAGTGACAAAACTGATGGTTCGATAAATTTGCCGAAAATCCCGACTATTCGTCGAAAATTCTCCCCATCTCCCCATTCCCCTCCTGGGAGGGGTTAGGGGTGGGTCCCCATCTCCCCACACCTCCCACAAATCCCACACCTCCCACACTTCCCACACCTCCCACAAATCCCACACTTTCCCTATCTTCCCGATAGTGCCATCGGTTACATCCGTTACCCATTTTTTGCCCTGAAAGCTATTTTCCTAGCACCGTGCTATTGACTTTATTCAGTTAATATGCATGCCAGATGACTTGTGCAGTTTCTTCGATAGGCTAAAGAGAACCATAAATCTGTGAGGACTGGGGTATGAGTCAGGAATTAATCGATCTCAGAATAAGTATCCTAGAGGGACGCTACGCAGATGCCTTAGCAATTGTAGATGAGTTGGAACAGATGACTAAACGCGCAACTGTGCATCAGATTGAATCCTATTTAAACAAGGCATTGATTAACTTGATTAAAAACCAAGTAGAGGAGCGTTTGACAAATTCTTGGGCAGCTTCAATTCGTGATTTCATTCGGGAAATCCAAAAACTGAATCTCAAAGATAACCAAAAATCTTATACTATCAATGCTGATCAATGGCAGTCATTGATTGACAATGAACTGGAGGCAGCAATTTCCACGGCGAGTGTGGAGGTTCTCAATGGTGCCTATACTCCAGCTCAACTTTCAAAACTATTAGATAGAGCTCAGCTCAGGCAAACAACTCAAGATTTGCTGGCTTTGACATACCTCTATTCAAAAAAGGATTTACCTTTATTTATTAATCAGTATTTAACTCAATTACCAGGAGGTTCCTATTGGAACCAAGATACACAACCATAAATCGAGTTATTCACAATCGACAATACCTATGACTTCTCTTCCTTATCCATCACAGCCACTAATTTCACCTCGGCAAACCTTGCCGACAATGTATGACTTACCCAGCGAAAATCCCAAAGAACCTGGTTTGCCTGACGAATTTCATTTTTTTCAACCCCTACTATTATTGTTAACCTTTGCCCCTGCCAACTCCAACCCAGAGTTAGTCTTTAGTGCTTGTGACCTCAATCTTTACTATGATCTCAACCATCCCGGTTGGTATAAGCGACCGGATTGGTTTGGTGTAGTAGGTGTGCCTCGGCTTTATCAAAGCAAAGACCTACGTTTAAGTTATGTCATCTGGCAAGAACAAGTCAGTCCATTTGTAGTGGTGGAGTTATTGTCTCCTGGCACCGAAGATGAAGATCATGGTCAAACCGTGAGCGCACCGGGAAAACCTCCGACTAAGTGGCAGGTTTATGAACAGATTCTGCGAGTACCTTACTATGTAATTTTTAGTCGCTATACCAATGAGTTACAAGGGTTTCATCTGGTTGGTGATCACTACAAACCCGCAGTGCTAAATCAGGACAGGTTACTGATGCCGGAGTTGGGATTAAGTTTAGGGTTGTGGCATGGCAGTTTTCGCGATATCCCCCGATTATGGTTACGCTGGATGACCCTTGAGGGGAATTTGATTCCTCTAGCAAGCGAGGAGTTGGCACAAGCTCAGCAACGAGCAGAACGTTTGGCGGCGCGACTGCGTGAGTTAGGTATTAATCCAGACCAATTGGATTAAGTTGTTGTCTTAATGCAGTCGCGAATGGTTTCGGTTCTGTGTGAGGAACACCGCGATGTCTCCTTTCTCCTTTCTCCAAAGGAGACACTGCGCGAACACCAGACACATCGAGTTATTCACAATCGACAATACCTATGACTTCTCTTCCTTATCCATCACAGCCACTAATTTCACCTCGGCAAACCTTGCCGACAATGTATGACTTACCCAGCGAAAATCCCAAAGAACCTGGTTTGCCTGACGAATTTCATTTTTTTCAACCCCTACTATTATTGTTAACCTTTGCCCCTGCCAACTCCAACCCAGAGTTAGTCTTTAGTGCTTGTGACCTCAATCTTTACTATGATCTCAACCATCCCGGTTGGTATAAGCGACCGGATTGGTTTGGTGTAGTAGGTGTGCCTCGGCTTTATCAAAGCAAAGACCTACGTTTAAGTTATGTCATCTGGCAAGAACAAGTCAGTCCATTTGTAGTGGTGGAGTTATTGTCTCCTGGCACCGAAGATGAAGATCATGGTCAAACCGTGAGCGCACCGGGAAAACCTCCGACTAAGTGGCAGGTTTATGAACAGATTCTGCGAGTACCTTACTATGTAATTTTTAGTCGCTATACCAA
>NZ_JAAHHU010000014.1:22586-47470 GCF_010672095.1 Moorena sp. SIO3I6
CTCCTGGCACCGAAGATGAAGATCATGGTCAAACCGTGAGCGCACCGGGAAAACCTCCGACTAAGTGGCAGGTTTATGAACAGATTCTGCGAGTACCTTACTATGTAATTTTTAGTCGCTATACCAACGAGTTACAAGGGTTTCATCTAGTTGGTGATCACTACAAACCCGCAGTGCTAAATCAGGACAGGTTACTGATGCCGGAGTTGGGATTAAGTTTAGGGTTGTGGCGTGGCAGTTTTCGCGATATCCCCCGATTATGGTTACGCTGGATGACCCTTGAGGGGAATTTAATTCCTCTAGCAAGCGAGGAGTTAGCACAAGCTCAGCTCGAAGCTATAAAAGCTAAGCAACGAGCAGAACGTTTGGCGGCGCGACTGCGTGAGTTAGGTATTAATCCAGACCAATTGGATTAAGTCGCTGTTAAGGATTTGTGCGTTCGCGTTTTCACCACAATCACTGCATCAATGGCCAGTACTTTTAGTTCAGATGAGGATTCACCTGTTAAAACTACCCAGAGAATTGTCTTACAAAACGTCAGTTGGCAGACGTACAAGGCGCTATTGGCAGACTTAGGAGATCATCGAGCCTCGCGTCTTGCCTATGCTCAAGGAATGCTAGAAATCACGATGCCCTCAGATCGCCATGAGACATACAAGCAGCTGCTAGAACGGATGGTGAATACCTTAACCGAAGAACTGAATCTTCGGGTCAAAGGGTTTGCTTCTACAACCCTGAATCGGGAGGATTTAGAGCATGGTGCAGAACCTGACTCTTGCTACTACATCGGCAATGTTGACTATATTCAAGGCAGGACAGTAGATTTAGCCAATGATCCTCCACCAGACTTGGTGATTGAAGTCGATATTACCAGTTCATCCAGTCGGAGATTTGGGATTTACAAGCAGATAGGAGTACCTGAAGTTTGGCGTTATATAGGACAAACTGTAGAAATTTACCGGCTGCAAAATGGAGACTATGTTCGTTGTCAGGACAATTTCACCTTTGAGATTCTCTCTGTAGAAATTATCAATCAGTTTTTGCAGCAGGCAGAAACCCAGGATGACACTACCATGATTTTAGCTTGGCGTAAATGGGTGAGAGAAAATCTACCAGAGGATTAACGTTGCGGCTAAAGTATTTGGTTTTAAGGCGTTGCTGATTACTCTATTCAGCAATGCCTTAATGAGGATTATTAAGGTGTTGCAACCTAAACTTATCATCGAATTTATACAGACTGAGATTTCTAGCTTCGATTAGAGACTTGCGTTTACAAAAAATACCAATTCAAGTAGGGTGGGCAAAGTAATATAATCTAGAATACTCACAAAAAAAACTGTTTTTGGCCACCCTACAAGCTGAGATTTCTAGCTTCGATTACTTGAGCCATACTAGTTATTAAAATAAAGCGCGATTAGCGCGCTCTGGCTCATGGGGTAATCAACCGTTGGTGGAGATCAAGACTCTTTGTCCCATTCAACACCTTCTTTCTTGGCCTCGGTAACAGCACGTTCTAGAAGGTAAGCAGCAAGGTTCGATAGAGGGCGTCCATCGTAATCAGCCCATCGCTGTAAATCGTCTGCAATCCGGTCGGGTAAGGTTACTTGTATACGTTTGCTCATAATCTCTATTCTAAGTTCACCTGTTATTTGATGTAAAATTTTACCTTATTTGTACTTAAAACGTATCTTTTATATACATAATAGTATAATATTGATGTAATTACCAGCAAGTTTCCTATGGTAGAAACAGTTAGAGAAAAAAGCGATCAGCCTCCTAGCTATCAGCAAGCCTTAGATGAATTCGGCATCACACAACTGTTGTCCCATTTGAAAAGCTACGGGGATGCTGACTTCAATGCAGAGTCAATGGATATAGAAGAACCAGAACTAAAAACTCTAGCTACCGTCCTTATCCAGCACCTAACTCAGAATCTGACCGGAAAACTGATAGCCAGTTATTTAAATACGATCCGCCAGGGAGACTCAGATATACTGTTTGACCCCATTAAAACAGAAATCGCGCCCCCATCAATAGACCCCCCAGGTACTTGGAACCCTACAGCAACACCCCGTTATCAAACAGGATCACCGATTAGGTGGCGACCTCTAAACGGTCAAATGGACTGGGGTGTTGTGATCGGATTCTTCTACGCCTACGCCAGGCATCAAAGCCAATGGGCAATTTGCTACCTGATCTGGCTTGACAAAGACTCTCCTAGTGCAGCTTGGATCGTTGCTGACACAGCTTGGGAAGAAGACATTGAACCTCGGCATCCTAAGGGTAGGGTAACAACCAACTATAAAGATTCCTATTCTTGGACTTGCACTGAGGCTCTTGGCCCTAGAAATTATTTGAAATCCCCCAATGTGCTACGAACTCCTTCTGGGAGATACCGTTTCGATGATCAATATAGAACCCCTCCCCGGACTCTAACTCAACGAGAGCAAGATCTAATTGAACTCTACAGCAACTGTCAACTTGGTATGACTCCTAGACAATTCTATCATAAATGGGATGTGAATTACGAACAAATCGCTAGTATTTGCTCTCGCTCAACTGCCACCGTTCAGCGCTGGTTTTCCAGCGGTCACAACTATCGCCGTCCCCAGCCCATTGATTTGCGCCATCTTGCCCTGATGGATTTTCTCTTGGAGCATTTTGAGGAGATTCCCCAGGTAGTTAGGAATTTGCTATGTGCTTATGATCAACAGCAAATCGGGGATGGGTAATGGTTATATCAAGTCTGGTTGAATACCCATAATTAAGGGGAGATGGGGAGATGGGGAGATGGGGAGATGGGGAGATGGGGGGATTTTTATTAAGGGTAATTATCCTGACATGATATTAATGGCTAACAGATAACGGAAGCTTTTTTATTTAAATCGGCAATTTGGCAACACAGTGTTCTCTCGTAGCTGCTTTTATAGATAGGGTCGGAGGGTTGGACATCCCTACAAGCAGATCAACTGCAAGTAGACTTTTAAGGTGATCTAACCGTGCTCAGATCACCGTAGAAAATAGAGGCGCTAAAAGCACTGTCTTGAAGTGTTCAACTGCTTAAGGTTCTAACGGCTATAACTGTAGTTTTATAACTGTAGGTTTAGTCAAAGAGATTTAATCTATTTATCGATTTTATCAAAATAATCAATCAAACATGATGGAGCAGGGTGCTATGACCTACCGTGATCGACTAAGCCCATGGTGTATTATCAAGCCACTTCCTAAAATGCAGCGAATTATTGTCGCTCGCTTTCGTCGCCGAACTGACGCTGAGGCTCATCTACAAGTTCTGCGCAGACTGATGCCTGAGATGGAATATATACTTATTTTTGACCGAGACCCGGAGCAAGAGGAAATTAATACAGTAAGCGCTAGAGTAACAATATAACAAACAATACAGGTAAGCATTCAGCTATCAGCTATCAGCGTGTCGCGTATCAGCCATTCGCGTAGCGTGGTCTTTGGCCAAGGCTGACGGCTGACGGCTGAATGCTTACCAATACAGTCGCATCCCTGGTAAGACCTTTTAGTCATCAACTTAACCTCTAGCTCAGGTTTTTTTGGAATAGGATTGAACTGTAGTTCACTCAATAGTATAGCCTTGACGCATCGGTTTGGTTGGTCTTTAGAAGAGCGAGATCCAGAAGTAATTGAATCCTATCTGCCCCAGTGGGAATGGTTTTATCGCTACTACTTTCGGGTGAAAACTGATGGCTGGCAGCACATTCCTGAGAGTAAGGTGCTGTTGGTTGGTTCCCACAATGGTGGATTAGCTTCCCCTGATATGGTGATGATGATGTATGACTGGTTTCGCCGCTTTGGCACCCAGCGTCCAGTTTATGGTCTGATGCATTCCAATGCCTGGCAAATTTATCCAGCCCTGGCGCAGCTAGCGGCAAAGATCGGGGCAATCATGGCTCATCCCCAAATGGCGATCGCTGCTTTTCGTAAGGGAGCTAGTGTCTTAGTCTATCCAGGGGGTGCCCAAGATGTATTCCGTCCCCATAGCCAGCGTCATCAAATTCAATTAGCTGGACGTAAGGGCTTTATTAAACTGGCACTACGAGAAAAGGTTCCGATTGTACCGATTATATCCAATGGTGCCCATGATACCTTGATTGTCTTAGGTGACTGCTATCAACAGGCACGACAACTACACGAGTTGGGGATACCCTGGTTATTTGGTCTTGACCCACAAGTTTTCCCAATTTATCTCGGTTTGCCTTGGGGATTGGCGATTGGTCCTCTACCCAATATACCCTTGCCCATACCCATCACAACTCGTGTTTGCCCTCCGATTGTTTTTGAGCGCTATGGTCGTGTTGCTGCTCGCGATCAAGATTATGTTGATGCTTGTTACGAGCAAGTTTCTACTCAAATGCAATCGGAGCTAAATCGTTTGGTTGCTGGGTTATGAGTAACTGTTCCAATTTTATGGTTTAATTAGCATAGCATTTAAATTTTAGAGATTGAATTTTTGATTTAATGCTCCCTACAGCAAGCCTTATACCTAATCCAACGTTGTTAATGGTCAAGTCAAACTTGAATTACCTAGCAACTAGTATTAGTCCTAGGGAGCATTAATCACTCGGTGACTCTTCCTTGGTAGTTATCCCGGCAAACCCTCAAAATTTCCTGGTCACTATCACTAATAGAACTAATGGGTTGATATCCTTCTAGTCCAACTTTGTAAGGATAAGTAATAGCGCTATAGCGATGGTCAAGACTTAGCCGTTCACCAACTACAGCAATAGGTGAGTGCTGTTGACGGGAAATGGTATGGGACAAAGCGGTTTGGTTGTAGGGATCAATAACCGTCAAATCCATTTGTTTTGAATCTAGGGTGCCGTAAAAACAGCTATATTCTGAGTGAGGCATATATACCGCACCAAGCACGTTGCCCTGATTCGCTTCAAATACTAGATATTCTTTACCAATCTGTCCTGGTTGTGAGGATTCACCATACAGGTAAATGCCATCATCAGGCATTGATGCATTTCGACTCGTTGCTTGAGTGTAGGCTCTAGCTGTAGTATCAATGGCTTGATCTGGCGGTTGAGGTGCTGGTGTTGCTATAGTTGATGAGGTAGTTACCAATCCTATCGTTAGCAATAGCGTTGTTAGGGGTAGTTTTCTAAGATTTAGCAGTTGACGTGCTGACAAGAACGATCCAGTTAATTGGTTAAGCATCATACTTACCCCCTTTGAAAAAAAACTGTAAGACACCCTAAGCAAAAATTCTGAGAGTTTAGACCGTCAATTGATGAAGCCATAATCAATCAGAAAAAGTTAATTTTTCTTAAACCAGAGTTATGTTGACTCTTGAGGTTATAAACCTATTTAAGCCTAAACTATGCTTTGGTTTGTTCCTTTGTTGATCGGTTTATCAACTGTCACACTTGGCGCTGGTCATAGCCTGAAATTTTGCTGAAGCTTGACTATCAGCTTTCTCCCAGCTATTGGTTGACCCAAGCTTTAAGCAACTATGAGTGACCTTTTGCTGAAATAGGTGAGTCCAGACTCATCTTTTATTCAACCCTTGGAATAATTTTTCGTCCAGGTTGAGGTAGAAATTGCTTCTTAAATGGCTCCCCCAGGTTTTTTACCTCCTCACTCTCCGGTTTTGATGTGAAAATTTTGTGAAATTATAGGTGAACTTATACAGTGATGTGAATTTTGCTCTGACTATAGAAATACTCCAAAGGTAAGAACAGAGATTTCGGGGTTTTTTACATTTCTTTACAAAAAAAGAAGTGGTAACCGTTTCTGGCTACCACTCATGCTTGGAAGACAGTCAACCATTAGCTAGCTAGCGATGTACTCCCGGAAATTAGCATGGCGACGCCGTAGCTGTGCTAAAGCTTGATGTTCTAACTGGCGCACCCGTTCACGACTGAGGTTAAGTCGCTTACCAACTTTAGCCAGAGACAGCTCTTTGCCATCCTCTAACCCAAAGCGTAGCGCTAGCACTTCCCGCTGTTGAGGGGTGAGTTCTGCTAACAGCAGATTTAGGTCTTGCCGCAAGGACTCCTGAGTGGTGTAGTTAACCGGTGTTAGACCATCATCTTCTAGCAGCTCAGACAGCTCTGTGTCTTGGTTATCTCCCACCCGAACGTCGAGAGAGATGGGTTGACGAGCAATGCTCAAATATTCCCGAATCTGAGCTGGTTCTAAATCCAACTCCTTAGCAATCTCGGTGGGAGTAGCATTGCGACCTAGGGTCTGGGATAGTTCCCGTTGTACTTTCTTAATTTTATTGAGCTTTTCAGTAATGTGGATAGGCAGCCGAATTGCACGAGCTTGCTGAGCGATCGCACGGGTGATCGCTTGCCGAATCCACCAATAGGCGTAGGTGGAAAACTTGTAGCCCCTGGTTGGGTCAAATTTCTCAACCCCTCGCTCTAAGCCCAAGGTACCTTCCTGGATCAAGTCCAAGAATTCCATGTTGCGCTTCTGATACTTCTTAGCGATCGCTACTACTAGGCGCAGATTCGCTTCAATCATCTTGCGCTTGGCTCGAGTACCTTGGTCTATGGCTTTTTTCAGTTCTGCTTCGCTCTTATTAATGTACGAAGCCCACTCTTCAGTTGTCGGTTCGCGCTCTAGCTCCTGTTCCAAGGTGGCTTTTTCCCCTAAGAGTGCCATCATTTGCTGCACTTGCTTACCATAAACAATTTCTTGCTCATGGGTCAGCAGAGGTACGCGACCGATCTCATGAAGATAGGTACGAACCATATCTGCTGAGAAGCTAGGCTTGGTCGGCTTGGTCGGCTTAGTCGGCTTAGTAGTTTTGGTTTTGGTCTTAGAAGTGGGCATGGGTGAGTGGTAACTCCAAAAACAAGCAGTATAGTAGATTCTGTTGCGGATGTTTACTCCATCAAGTAACTACAATCTCTTTCCCTTGAGATCATTGCGCCATGGATTGCATTACATTTATTACAAGAGGTATTAACCACCTACCTCCTTCCCGCTGCCGAACTCACTTCTACATAGGCTTGCTCAATGAAGGCTAAATCAATCATGCAGATCCGACTGAGGGCATCCCGCAAGGCTTCATCTTTACTATCAGTTTTTATCCGGTTAGTAAATGCCTGCACCACAATTGCCATGGCTGGGACGACATGTTGAGGACCGATACCAATTTTCACATGTACCAAACCTATACGCCAACGACGTTCAGCATAGGCTTTTCCCCAGTCATCCATACCAGTGAACATTTCGTAAAACCATTGCACAAAGGTTACCCGTAGGCGCTCCATACGACCTTCCTTCTCTTTCATAATGGCATCCATTTCTTCATCATTACCTAAGTAAGTATAGAAATGGTCTGCCATTTCAGAAGCAATTTCTTTTCCCCAATCTGCCTGTGATTTCAGAAGCACTTTGTCTTCATTGGTCAAATTGACACGCTTTTCCATCTTGGTCATAAATTCCTGGGGATCTAAGCTCATAATTACTCCGATATAGCTGAATCTAACTCTAAGTTATTACTTGACTATTTAGCAAAGCACCCCGATTGAATTTTATAGTATTTAAACAGTATAGCAATGTTTTGATTAATTATTATCTGAATAGATAATTTTAACCGAAAAGATAATCATGTAAATTAGTTATATTTTAGCTTTGTAATTTTATTAAATAAAAGAGTTACAAGTCTTTTTTTGTATAGTTTTAGTGAAGTTTATAGTTTGGGTTTACCAGAATTTTAAACTATTGACTTCATCTATCGTTGAATGTACCTATAACCTAAACTCCTGGATGTTTAGATAATACATTTATAGGTAAACTCTATAACGTTTACCTACTAAGCTTTTCAGCAAGTGATCCGTTCAATCCGGATCACTTTTTTTAGTGACGCTAATTAATGATTTGTGTAGTTTTATAAACACAAATTACAGAACATGGCAATTCTTAGAAACGATAATCCTTGGGGCGAAGTATTCGGCTAGCAAATTTGGGAGCAAACCAAGAATTTATGTGCGAATGCTTCGCCCTGACAAACGTCCTTTGTTTTATGGGTTTCGACCTGACAGGGGCTGGTCAGTTATTTGAGCTGAACGGCACTAGCTACTGGCTTGTCTAGGAATCTAGGAGATCCATCAGAAGCACCAAAGCCTCAAGCACTGAGGTTCGCTGATTGGGATTAACTATCACACTTGGGGGTTGATTGTGAGGGTTGCTATAACCGAGAGTTCTGATAATTTCCTCTGAGGTCATTGCCCCTGGACAATCCATATGGGTTAAACCAATAATCATGGGAACATTTACTCGCTCTTTCATAAACAGCAGAAGCTCACGAGAGTTGTTTAAACTACTGGGTCGATGAACTGGCACCAGTACAATATAGGCGTGAGCTTCACGAATCAAAATATCCCACATGAAGTCAAAGCGAGATTGACCAGGAGTACCGTAGATATGAACATTTAGATTGTTACCAAAGGTAAGGCTACCAAAGTCAAATGCAACGGTAGTTTTTTTCTTTAGCAGAAGTATTTCGTCGGTGGCTTTACTTTCTATTTCCACAGCTTCAACATTACTTGCTGTCCTCACAAAAGTAGATTTGCCAGCTCCTACAGTTCCGGTTACTACGACACGGACACTTTTCATGGGATTTACTCCACTAAGACTAGTTAATATTGAGTAGATTTCAGTCTTAGCAGATGAGAAAGGGAAATTTGGTGGGGTAAGTCCTGTAATTTGAGTTAAACTCAGATCTTGAACCAAGTTTAAGATTTACCTGTAAAGGTAGGGAACAGGAATCCCCCCTAGCCTTAGTAAGGGGGGAGGGGAACAGGGAACAGTGATAAGATTTGGTGATTTCAGTACTTAAATTGATTGTTATCACTGCCGTTATTAAGTTTTTTGTACTGGTGCAAGAGCTCAGTTAAAGGAGGATTATCAAAGGGGATTTGGTATTAATACCTAACCTTCAACAGTATTAATCTTGAGTCCTCGACTTTGTATAGTTTGCTCAAATAATGGCGTAGATAGGGCTTGTTCCACCGGCCAAACTCCCGGTTTATTGAGTTGACCAGTAAGCATCAGTTCCGCAATACTACCAGTACCCACCCCAGCAGCGACAGCAGTATTCTCATGGACTAAGGTTGAGCCAGCACGGGCTGATTTACCATCTTTGTAACCAGTAACCTCTGAGCGAATGGCAACACCAACGCCACTAACGCGATCGCTTACATCGGTCATGATGTGGCTGACATGGGACAAAAACTCGATTCCAGCGGGATTTTTCAGCCAAGATGAGGGAAAGATATGGGCAGCTATCCAGGTCAGATGATTATAAAAATCGGGAACTGAGCCAAATTTAGTGATTACCGTGTTAACGGGGAATGAGTCCACTAAGGTCAAGGCTTCTGGCATATCAAACCAGTAGACACCAGCTTTACCATAGGGAGCAGGGAATTGGATGGTTTCGCGTAGGCTATAAGGTTTCACGGTTTGCCACTGATTATCAATCCAAGCTTCAAACGGTTCTTGCAATCCCAGGAAAGTAGTACGCATCACCGTCACTCCAGCACCACCAGAACCGGCAACTACATAGCTGAGGTGAATCCGTTCTGCAACATCTAACTGTTCTACATCGTGACGCACCATACTATTGGAGATACCAGGAAAAATGCCAGAATTCACAATAGCGGTGACACCAGCAGCAGCAGCCTGTTCACGGAAAGCTAACGCTTTGCGGGTAAAAGCACGGTTGTCACTGACATCGAGATAGTTAACCCCTTGTTCGATGCAAGTGTTTAGGACAGTAGCGTCTCGGTAGAGAAACGGACCAGCACAATGGATCACTAGGTTGTGAGATGCGATCGCATTTCTTAACCCCTCCTGATCAGCTAAGTCTAGAGGGAGAAACTGCACGGGGGGCTGTAACTGTTGTGGTAATACTAGATCAAGTTTACCCTGACGTCCGGTAATCGTAATTTTCGCCTGAGTATGGGCAAGTAAGTCTTGCGCTACACTGTTCCCGATTCGTCCTTTGCCTCCTAGGATTAAAACCTGGTCTGTCATTAGATCATGTCCGGTTGAATACTTATCGCATTTCTATATTACGGTTGCTGGTTTCACCGACCGTAGGGAATAGAATCATTAATTATCCTGATGCTCTACGCTCAACTCTTTACTCCTTGTGATTCTGACAACATTTCAAGCATTGATTATCATTTAATTTAATTGTGTCCATTGGGTTTTACTAATAGTAATTTTTTTAACTATGGGTCTTCAGTATCTACTATGCTAAAATGTTAGCTGAAACCTTAACTAAACTCAAAAAATGGATCAAATTATAGCCTGACATGTAGCTTGATTTGACTTCTAAGGATAATCTATTGTTATATAGCGGTTTTCAATTAGGTGAGGTACATGTTTTGAGGGAGTAGGGAGCAGGGAGTAGGGACTTCGGAGCAGGGACTTCGGAGCATAAAAGAGGCAATAGGCATGCTAGCAATAGGCATGCTAGCAAGAGGTAAAAAAGCCTGTGTACCTCGTTATACTAAAAACCGCTATAATGTAATTTGAGGATGTATTTGTCATTATGGCATCAAAAAAGGAAATTAAACTGCTGACAGAACTTCTGGATATAGAAGGGGTAAAAGCTTGTTCACCTGTAAGCATTCAGCTATCAGCTATCAGCTCTCAGCTCTCAGCTCTCAGCTCTCAGCTCTCAGCTTTGAGCTTTGAGCTTTTAAATAAAACAAGTAAGCTTCGTTTAATCTTTGTTACGTCAGCTGACGGCTGAATGCTGACGGCTGACGGCTGACGGCTGACGGCTGACGGCTGAATGCTTACGTTCACGTTACCAGCACAAAGGAATTGGAATAATTTTACAGAAGTGTGGTACAAAAAGTTATAATATCAAATCCGGCTAATCAGTTATCGCAAACGTTGTTTTAGGCCACCAATGAAAACAAGTCAAACCACTAATAAATTTTGGCTGTTCCATTAAAACTTTCAAGGGAGTAAGCAAAACTTCTTCTAACTCTGAGGTCGAAAAATATATAGTCAAAGGTTCCGGAATCCTCTCCTGGACCATAGAGATTAAGAGGACGGTCTGGCCAAGACTGACGAATTTGATTCCACTTTTCGATTTTTACGTTTGCTTGTGGTTGCCAAATTTTATTCAATTCTGCTACGGAAATATCCTCAGCCCAAGTATTTTTAGGGCTGACTACCAGGGTAATAGCATCTAAGGCGACGGGAAGTTCAATATACTTACTCCATTGGCCTTGCAGGTTGCCATCTCATCTGCTTCAATCGGGCGAGAGGCATCATTGATGTCCGTATCCCCAGCACAAAACTTCTTGAAACCGCCGCCAGTACCAGAAAAGCTGACTGCGATCGCAGGGGCATCGGTAACATCTCGTTGGTAACGCTTAGCTGCTTCATAAGAAATGGGAAAGACGGTGCTAGAGCCATCAATTTTGATGAATTTGCCGGTGGAAACTGATAAAACATTGACTGATTCAGTGCTAAATTCACCATCGCCCAGGATGCCAGATTGTGCTGAGTCTTGTACTTGATTTGAACATCCAGTAGCTAGGGTGATTACACCAAGAGTAGCAACTAATGCTCCTAAGATTGTCTTCATGGTTTTTTCCTTGGAAATTTTTATCGCTTTATTTATGCATCAGGTTTTTTAAGCTATCACTGATAGTATGCAGCAGCTGTTCGATGGTTTCTTTTAATTCGTGCCATGCTTCTTCAGCTGCTGCGTTAATGTCTTTGAGTTTAACTTGAGCGTTTTCTAAATGTTCTTCTAGACGCTCGATTTCTTCATGTTGCAATTTTTGGATGAGTTCCTCTCGTTCTGCCTTTAAGCGGTTGAGAGTAGTCTGGGCTTCGTTAATTTGCCCTTCTAATTTTTCAATATATTCCAATCTTTCATTCATGGTATAGGGAAGGGAGTAGGGAGTAGGGAGTAGGGAGTAGGGAACAAAAATTATCAAAATTTATTTAAGCTCCCTATAAATGTTTGATTATTCCACTATTAGAAAATGGCCGTAGCACCAAGGAGGATGCCAGGAATCACAAAAAAGACGCCTATGATATAGGCAAATGCGATCGCTTTTCGTTCACTAGCCACAGCAGCGAGGGTTTCTGCACTGATAATTGGCAAGCGACAGAGGAAGGGAATGCCATAGATGATAACCACCCCAAGCACGTTGTAGATCAAGTGAACCATGGCAATTTCTAGGGCAGGAACGGCTTCTGCGCCAGAAACAGCGGTGGCTGCTAGCAAGGCGGTAATACAGGTGCCAATGTTCGCACCAAGGGTAAAGGGATAGATTTGCGCTAGGCCAAATACCCCTGCACCGGCCAAGGGTACCATCAAGCTGGTGGTAGTGGAGGAAGATTGAACCAGAACTGTCATTAAGGTACCAGCAGCAATACCCGCGATTGGTCCTTTACCAATGGCTGTATGAAGAATATCTTTGGCACGACCGACCATTAGGACTTTAAGCAGTTTGCCAATAAAACTAATGGTCAAGAAAATCATCGCGATTCCTAAAATAATCAAAGCAATACCATCAAAGGGCCCTGGTAAAACGTGAGTTATGGTTTTAAACACACTCACAACTGGCTTAGTGGCAGCTTTGACAAAGTTCAAATCTTTGACACTTAGAGAACCGCCTCCTACTAAGTTTTGAGCTAAGAAATGGGCAATCTTCTCTAGGGGGTGAAAGATAATCTCAACGGGCAGAAAAATGACTACACTCAGTAAGTTGAAAAAGTCATGGATTGTAGCGGCAGCAAAGGCTCGCTTAAATTCTTTCTTATCCCCAATATGACCTAAACTAACTAAGGTATTGGTAATACTGGTACCAATATTTGCCCCCATCACCATTGGCACAGCAGTGGTTACCGGTAAGCCTCCAGCCACTAAACCAACAATAATTGAGGTTACGGTACTGGATGATTGAATTAATGCTGTGGCAACGGTACCAACGATTAGTCCTAAGAAAGGATTAGTGGCAAAGGCAAATAATTCTTTAGCCTGTGATCCGGTTGCGGATTTAAAACCCGTACCAATCATGCCAACTGCTACAATTAGCAGATATACTAAAAGTACAACTTTAATCCATTCCAGAATATTGTTAGTTTGGTTTGCCGGTTGGCTTCTTTCTATAGGTTGCTCTGAAATGTTGCTCATAATTGATGTGAAACTATAGCCTTTCCGGTGAGGTATAAGCCAGAGGGTTCAAGGATTGGTAACGTAAGAGTAGGGATCCCCCCTAACCCCCCTTAGCAAGGGGGGAACAATTGGCTTCACCCTTAGCAAGGGGGGAAAATTGGCTTCACCCTTAGCAAGGGGGGAAAATTGGCTTCACCCTTATTAAGGGGGGAAAATTGGCTTCACCCTTATTAAGGGGGGAAAATTGGCTTCACCCTTATTAAGGGGGGAAAATTGGCTTCACCCTTATTAAGGGGGGAAAATAGGCTTCACCCTTATTAAGGGGGGAAAATTGGCTTCACCCTTAGCAAGGGGGGAAAATTGGCTTCACCCTTATTAAGGGGGGAAAATTGGCTTCACCCTTATTAAGGGGGGAAAATTGGCTTCACCCTTATTAATTGGCTTCCCCCTTATTAAGGGGGACGGGAGGGGGATCCCAACCACAGCTTAGAAAGATTTATCCAAAACCCACGCAGCATTGCCTCACTACCCTAGAAAAGGCTGTCTACTTGATTCCAGAGCTAAAATTATATCACAAAGTTTAACTTTGAGTTATAAATTATTTATCAAAAGAATAAACTTTTATAAAGTAGGGTGGGCAAAATTTTAGGCTCTAGAATTATCAAAAGAACCAAAGGGTTTTTGCCCACCAGAAAAGCCCCCGACTCCTGACTCCCGACTCCCGACTCCCGACTCCCTACTTTCGACCCAAAATTAAAGCAGTAATCGCACCAACTCCCACACCAAGCAAAACATGAAATAGCACAAACCAGAAAGTGTAACTCAAGCAAGACTGGAGTTCAGCTTTAGGGCATTTTTCTATAGATACATTGGGGTTTAGTTTGATCAAGATCGCTTCTAGAGGTTTAGCATCAGTTTGGGAAGAAATACCACTGACCGCTAAACCAATACCCACCGAGGCAATCCAACGTTCTAATCGTTTCTCTTGTTGTGCTTGTTCAGTTTCCACAATGCCTCGGATACTACCAAGCATCTGGTCAAATAGTTGCTGACCGGGTTTGAGATAATTGAGATTGACTTGAATCTGATTTTGAAATAGCTCGGTTCTTTGGTTTAGGAAGTCTTCCAAAAACTCGATATTATCGTCTTTGAGACTAGATTCACTGATTTTTTTTAGCCAGTAGTTATAGTTGGCGGCATTGGTAGCGATCGCAGTTTTGTGATCTTCCATGTCTCGCAGATAACCAGCATAGTCAAAGGTCTTGGATGGCATCTCGGTCAGTTTCTGCTTCAGTTGCTCTAGCCTTGTTTTTCGCTCCCTTGGCAATTCCTTGAAGCCTTGAACCTCTTGTTCCAGTTGCCCATAGAGTCCTCTAGTTTGGCGATAACACCAACGGGCTTGATCATAAGCAAACAGGATTTTACTGCGACAGCACAACAGATTTAACAATGAAAAGTAAGTCTTTTGTGCCAGGTTTAAGGTTTCTGGGTGACGGTTTAACCAGACCAGAAGGTGACATTGCTCCGTTGGTTTCTCCTTACCGTTGTCATAGGCAAAAATTGGGCTACCAAATAACTGCCCAGATGCGCTAAATTGGGGTTTTTGGTCGGTTCCCTGGAAAAAAGCATCCACACAAGCATCTGCTAACTTTCTATCCTCCTCGGGAGTACCCACTGGTTCGCCATAGAGTACTAAGGTTTGTCCCAAGGAAGCTTGAATAGTGCTGGCTAGCAGACACCCTTGAGGATTTAACCGACTAAATTGACCGACTGGAACAGTGACATTTTGGTAATACAGAGTTATATCAACGGCATAAGTGTCATGAATAGGAAATGCCTCAAAGGCAAAAACTCTAAGAGCCTCTTGTAAACAAGCGATCGCTTCTTCTATATTCTGTGCTTTCTCCCCTTTTATTCGGTTATTGTAAGCATTACCGAGATTATTTTGTGTGATTGCCCACTCAACAGGAAAAGCCTAAAAGGTATAAACTCTAAGAGCCTGTTGGTAACAAGCGATCGCCTGTTCTATATTCTGTGCTTTCTTCCCTTTTCTTCTATCAATGTAAGCACCTCCAAGATTGTTTTGAGTCAAAGCCCATTTTTCGGCACAAACTTCACGGGTGAAAAAAGTTAGTACGATTTTATTGCCAGTAATGGCAATTTCCATATTCCTGGCTTTGTCACCCAAGGGAAATTGTGCAATTAAAGTGCTTAAATCGCCAATATATCCTAATAAGAGCGCCGTTTCATATATTTCTCCTTTCTCCAGAATACTTGTTCCCACAACATGCAATAATTTAGCTAGTCTATCATTAATTTTGTCTGTATTTGCTGCTAGTAATGGGTAAACTACCTGCTCATCACCCCTACTGTCTTCAATTGCTTGTATAACCTCTAATAAAAACTCGAATTGGGGATCAGATGTTTTGCGATTTCTCCCCATCAACCGTTGTTTAATAGTTATTAAACAATAATACAACCGCTTTAGAATATTCATTACCAAATTAGACTTATCTAAATCACCCTGGATTCACCAATCTTCAGCCACTGCCAACATTGTCTGCTGCAATCCCTTAGGGAAAGGCCAGAGGCAAGATTTAATACTTATAGCATTTCTCAATAGATTATGACAAGCAATCTTAATTTATCGTAACACCAAACACTCCTCGGATATCTTGACACTGCTCCCTGCTCCTTGTTTCGATCCAGGCTCTATTCATAAATAAACTAAAAATGCTATAATATTTTATACATTATTATAAAAATTATTTAACACCAACTAAACTAGTAAAACCCATGAATATTGACACAGAAATATTACAAACAGTGGGTAAAATGCCAGAATCCCTAAAACAAGAACTGCTGCATTATGCCAAGTATCTAATGGAAAACTACTCCCAAGATGTTTCCCCAGAGCAGCATGCTAGCAAGAAACGTCGTTCAGGGATCTTAAAAGGAACCTTTGTGCTACCATTACCTGATGATTTTGATGAACCATTAGACGATTTTAAGGAATATATGGAATGAGCTCTTTCCTGTTAGACACTCATGCCTTGATCTGGTTATCTGAAAATGACCCAAATTTGCCTAATAAACTAAGAGACATGATTGATGCAGCGGATAGCGTTTATCTGAGTATTGCTAGTCTCTGGGAAATTGCGATTAAGTTGAATCTTGGTAAGTTATCACTGCAACGAAATTATCAAACCATTGAATCTGAACTGCAATCATCAGATATTACTTTACTACCTATTGCATTTATCGACACCCTGCAAATTTCTAATCTACCCCTACATCATCGTGATCCATTTGATAGAATGTTGATTGCTCAAGCCATGAATAGATCTCTGGTTTTGATTAGTCGGGATAATAAATTTGATGCTTATCCAATTCAAAGACTATGGGTTAGTTGACTGACTGATAAAGCTGTAAGCATTCAGCCGTTTACCAAAGGCCACATGCTTACCATTTTAAAGAGCCGCTACGCGATTATCCTACAGATAATCGCTTTTTTTTATTACTCCTAAACCCCAAAAAAAAAAATTTTAAAACCCTTGACAAATAATTTTATAATTATTACAATAATCATTGTAAATCAAAGTTCAACTTTTGAAAGATGCCAGAAGAATTTACTCGCAACTTCAAGAAACAACCTACTCAGCACACTCTGAAAGGTCCTCGTCAATCAGTAATCCATAGTATGCAGATGCTTTATTCATTGGGCTATGCAGAAATCGCAGAGTGGACTCCTCTGGAGCCGACCGATATTCCCGGTGAAGTGATCACTACTATGACCAAGTATTGGTTGTTGCCATAACACCTTAAATTTCTGGGGGGATTTTCCCCCCTTGGCCTTGGGTTTGGTCTGATAGCATAGGATCACATCCGAAAGTTTCGGGTATTTTTCTGACATCAATCAAAAGTTGAACTAGCCGTAGATAGTATTTCTACGGCTATTTTTTTTGTCAGCGGTCAGCGGTCAGCGGTCAGCGGTCAGCCGTCAGCTATATCATAAGGGATGATAAAATTAGTAAAGAGTTTTTCATAGCTATCAGGTAAAGAGGATTTTTTACCTCTTACCTACTCCCGACTCCCGACTCCCGACTCCCGACTCCCGACTCCCGACTCCCTACTCCCTAGCCATTCCACGATTTCCTTAGGTAAGGGAGTTTTAGTTCTAGTCATTGCATTAATACAAACGTGCTTCGTAATTGCCTTGGCCAGTAACTGTTGCGATGAAGAAGCTGTAACAACCTGATAAGCAATCTCAAACTTACTTTCACTCAACTGCTCAGGCATCACGTGAATCAGCAGTGGATCCCCACAAAACATAGGACCCAAGAAGTCCACACTGGCATGAACAATCGGAATTGCCACAGCTGGCTGAGTGAAAAAGGACTTGAGATTAATGCCCGATACATCTAGAGAGGCTTCATAGGCTTCATGGCAGATAGATAAAACATTAGCAAAATAGACCACACCAGCCGCATCCGTATCTGAAAAGCGCACAGTGCGATTATAAGTAAAAGAGATCATACCATTTCACTTATCAGCTATCAGCTATCAGCTATCAGCTATCAGCTATCAGCTGAATGCTTACAAAGTTTCTGCCCATAGCGTAACCTCCTTGAGGTGCTATTGAATAAAATAAGCTGACGGCTGACGGCTGACGGCTGATGGCTGAATGCTTACACAAGTAACAATTAACAATTAACATGAATGGGATTAAAAAAAACTACCAAGCAGCAGTATATCTCAACACTGACCTCCAGGGGTCAGGATTCCCAATTCTGTGCCTTCACGGTCATCCCGGCTCAAGTCAGTGCCTTTCGGTTTTTACCCAACATCTATCCCAGAAGTTCTGGACTATCAGCCCTGATTTGCGAGGATATGGTAGAAGTCCAGCTGATCGGGATTTTCAGATGACCGACCACCTGATTGACTTGGAATCCCTTCTCGACTACTACCACATTGACCGCTGTTTGATACTAGGTTGGTCTTTAGGGGGAATTTTGGCAATGGAGCTTGCTCTGAAGCTACCTCAGAGAGTCACAGGTTTAATTTTAATCGCTACAGCCGCTCGACCTTGGGGTAATCATCCCCCCATTAGTTGGCAGGATAATCTCTATACCGGCATCGCTTCTGCATTAAATTGGTTACAACCAGGATGGCAGTGGAATATTGACACATTTGGTAAGCGATCGCTTTTTCGATACCTGATCCAACAACACACAACCAGCACCTACCAATATCTTGCCAACCACACCATATCAGCCTATTTACAGACCTCCCAAGCCGCTACAGAAGCACTAAACGCTGCCATTAGGGCTGGGTATAACCGTTTGCCAGACTTACAGCAGATTCAATGCCCCTCCCTGGTCTTAGCAGGAGCTGCTGATCGCCATATTACCGCAGCATCAAGTCGAGAAACCGCTCAACATCTTAAGGATAGCCAATGGCAATGCTATGACAATACTGCTCACTTGTTTCCTTGGGAAATTCCCGATCAGGTTTTAAAAGATATCGACAACTGGATTAGCAATAATCCCCAAGTTGTCTGTCAGAATGGAGAAGGAAGAATTAAGAATTAATTCTTCCTTCTCCATTCTTCATTCTTCATTCTACATTCAAAGCTGATAGCTGATAGCTGATAGCTGAATACTTACAGCCACGTCGATAGACTCAGAAGTAGTACCGGAATCAAGAAGAAAACGCTTCCAATATAGAGGAATGCTAAATACTTCCGCTCAGTGGCAACAGTAGCTAAGGTTTCTGCACCCAGGATTGGCATTTGTCTCAAGACAGGAATGCTGTAGATGATCACAACTCCGAGGGTGTTGTAAAGTAGATGCACTGTAGCTATTTCTAGAGCAGGGATTGGGTTTTCCGTTATTCCGGTCGCCGCAAGTAAGGCAGTGATACAGGTTCCGATATTTGCCCCTAGGGTGAAGGGATAAATTTCTTGTAAACTCAATAAACCTGTACCAGCTAGGGGAACGATCAGGCTGGTGGTTGTCGAGGAAGATTGCACAATTACAGTGACTAGTGTCCCAGAAGCAATCCCAGCAATGGGACCGTTACCGATAGCAGTGTGCAACATCTCATTCGCTCGTCCTACCATTAGGGTTTTGAGAAGTTTGCCAATGAAAAAGATGGATAGGAAAATAACACTGATACCTAGGACAATCAGGGCAATACCATTAAATGGTTCTGGTAAAATGTTACTGACAGTTTTAATCCTATCAGTGACTGGAGCAGTGGCAAATTTAATCAGATTAACGTTGTTTAAATTAATCGAGTTTTCCCCCACAACCAGGCTTGTTAAAAACAGACTAATCTTTTCCAGGAAGTGAGTGGTAATTTCCAAAGGTAGGAAGATAACGACACTAATCAGATTGAAAAAGTCGTGGATGGTTGCAGCAGCAAAAGCCTGTTTAAATTCGTCCTTATTTTGAATATGTCCTAAACTAACCAGTGTATTAGTGATGGTGGTGCCAATGTTAGCCCCCATAACCATTGGAACAGCCGTTGCCACTGGCAAACCACCAGCTACTAGACCGACAATAATCGAGGTTACTGTACTTGACGATTGGATTAAAGCAGTTGCTAGGGTACCGACAATTAAGCCAGCAAACGGATTAGTAGCAAACTTGAACAATTCCTTGACTTGCTCCCCAGTAGCTGACCTAAAGCCTGTACCAATTATCCCTACTGCCACAATCAGTAGGTAAACCAAAACCAGAATACCTACCCATTTGTAGAAGGTAACAACAAGCTTGTCTGAGTTCTGAACGCTTTCCATTACTCTACTATAGTGTTTGTATTTGGGTTGTGAACATAGGATTGATAGCAAAAGGTAACAGGGAATAGGGAACAGGGAACAGTACTAAAAAGGGAACAGGTAATAGGGAACAGGGAACAGTACTAAAAAGCTGGTTTTTTTTTGGTAATGAAAAATCAGTAAAATTGTTCATTACCTATTTATAAAAGGGTGCATCTCAATGCATGCTGTTTGACGCGGTGGGTGGAATGGGCATCTTGTTGTGGAACTGGCATCTTGCCAGTTTCCTGCCTCGGACGGACTGTCCCAATACTGGCTACCGATAAAATCAGAGGCTTTCCGTCTTATCACGCACCCTACGCAACTATTCCCTATTCCCTATTCCCTATTCCCTATTCCCTATTCCCTATTCCCTATTCCCTATTCCCGATTCCCTATTCCTTAAAATTACCAAATTAAATCAAGGTAACCAAAAATTAGTGAATAACGTCTGACCAAACTCCCGTACAGTTTTATTAATCTTCCGTGTCACCTGAATATGGAATTCATCAGCATCAACAGGAATAATCTTGGCGAGATTTCCCTGTCTAAAGCGCCTAATCACCAAATTTGCTGCTTCCAAACCGGTAACATACGCCTTTTCCTGAGACCAAGAACCGTGGCGAGTGACAATCCAATCCCCGCTCATAAATACATTTTCAATACTAGTGGTTCGCTGCATCATATACTGATAGCTACCGGGAGCAAAGTGAGTCACCCCTTGCGGTACTCGAATCACACTACTGTCAATCAGATTTGCCTCTCGAAAACCAGAAACACAGGTGCCTAGGTCACGCTGAACTTTCTGGATAATTTGCTGATCACTTAGGGGTAGCAACTGGTTAGCATGGTAAAAGTCTGCTTCAATCACGCTACCAGCTTCATCCCGGTACTCATCGTGCAAAGCATTAAGGTCAAAAAATGTCCAACCCGTGGTTGCATCAAAGCCAAAACAAGCATTAGAGGGATGGCGAATCTCAACTTTGCGGTCAAACCATAGCCTGGTTGATAGCACATCAATTCCCCCTAAATTCATCAGGTTGCGGAATTCCTTGCGGCTTTGGAGCATGGTGCTACTCTGAAGGATTTTCTTCATACCATTGACACTGACAGCAAAAATCACCGCGTCAGCCTCAAAGCATTCATCACCACACATTACCCCTTTGGCCTTGCCTGTGTGGTCTATAATAATGTCATTGACCCGTTTATTGGTAAGTACCTTTCCCCCGGCTTTCTCAATCTGTTCCACCCAGGGTTTAAATATCATCTGTGCTACCGTTCCTCGGCACCAGACCACATCAAAGTCCGGTTGGTGAGCCAAAATGAAGTAATACAGCATTCCTAGGGCTGCTGCGGCTGAACATTGTTCTCCTGGAGCAAATAAACCCACTAACAGCATGGGCTCAAAGGAATCCTTGTACAGTCGTGCCGAAACCCCAAACTGTTTAAATAATTCACGGGCGCTTACCGAGTCATACCTAGTCCATGCCTGGTGGGAATTATCGAAGTCAACAACAGCATAGAGTAGGGGTAAGGCAGAGAGTCGATCAATCAGGGGTAAGCGTTTGAAGTCGGTGTAGAGGAAGGTTCCTAGGGGCGTCGGAAGTCGTGGTTGATTTTGAAAGATAGGGGATTCGACTTCTAATCCAGCAGGAGAATACTGAGAAGAACGGGTGAAAGGAGTGAAAGGATTGAGTCGGAGTTCCTTTACCAGGTTGAAAATGTTGTGATAGGGATACCAGAAACCATGAATTCCCCCTTCTACAGAACGTCCACCCGCTGTTTTCCATCCTGCCACTAAACCACCGGGATAGGAACTTGCTTCTAGGAGAGTGACATCGTAACCTTGTTTGGCTAAGTGGTGAGTTGCGCCTAAGCCTGCCCATCCAGCACCCACTACAACTACTCGTTTTCTTTCTGAGAATTCTGACATTGACCTAAACTTGAGTCTATTGACAACTCTTTTCTCAGGATCGCACAACTATGAAGTTATGTTAAGGTAATTCTGTGATCGGTCATGGGATCCTCCAAAAGAGCCCCTAGGCGAACGCATTGGCACAATCCTAAATACAGCAGTGGCTATTACCCATTACCCATTCCCCTCCAAAAAAAAAGCGGCTGCAACCATTGTCACAACCGCCACTGTACATCAACTGGGAGGAAATCCTAGAGACATATGTCAAAAACTGTCCAAGATGTTTGACAAGCTCTAGTAAAGCTACGTTACTTACTTACTACAAGGTGTCTTCCACAGATTCCCGAAAATTTGATCAGAAATTTTTGGGAATTGGGAAACATCACTGCTTAGCTTAGGTGTTAGGTATTAGGTGTTAGGTGTTAGGTGTTAGGTGTTAGGTATTAATACTTGAATTCAATTGTTTTTTTTTAACACTAAGTAATTATTTAGTGTATTTTAATGTTTACTATTAACTATTAAGTGTTTTATATTCTATGTTATAAAGTTAATCCGAGTTTCTAGTCCCTCGTTATTAACACATAATAACTAAACTGTCAACAGCTGAATACTGGGTTAGTCTTAACCAAAACTCCGAGTATCCTGGAGTAGTTCAGATTAGAGACCTAAGGCTGACCCTGCATAAGATATGCATACCTGTTTGAAAATAGTATTTTCGGAGAAAGGCAATATCAGCAAAGGCGGAGCGATCGCATTATGACTCAACTATATGAGCAGCTCAACCAGCTAGTGACCGCAGCATGTAGTCATCCACCTGGAAGCGCTCACCGTCAAAGAAACTTAACAAAAATTATTCGTTTAGTCACTAAGAAGCTTTGGCAAGAACATACTCCCTACTATCAAGACGCACTCCAACAAACCTGGATTTACTTTTGCCAGAATATTTGCGAAGGCAAAACCGGTAATCCCTACGACTCTAGCCGTGGCAGTGTGATCACTTGGCTCAATTTCTACTTGAAGAAACGACTCCAAGACTTTCGCATCAAGACTATAGACGGACAAGGTAAGACAGTATCTTCTAGCAAGGGTAAAAATGGTCAAAATGTTGACCCGCTCAATAGTGTGGCCGCTCCACCCGACGTGCCTACCTTACTCGAAGATGTCAGGGAATGGGTGGAAAGGGCGGCTGTTGATAGTGATCTACGCACTACCCATATCAAAGGTAATCCAGAGGTCACCTGCCAAGTCTTAATTTGGCGACGCTTGCCTCCAGAAACTAGCTGGAAAACCCTATCAGAAGAGTTTAATGTATCAATTTCTACATTAAGTAGCTTTTATCAGCGACAATGTTTGCCCCGTTTGCGTAAATTTGGAGAATCGGAAGGATATCTATAATAGGAGGTTCCTTAAAAAGACTTACCTTAACATTAACTTTCTTCAGTCAAGGTGTTCACATCAGTACAGAAACACAATTCCTATGACCTACAACACCCATAACCTAGAACAATTTGCCCTTCCTCTGCCCATTACTCAGAATGCACGCAGGAGTGCTGAGCAATTTGCTAGGCAACAGCCTACCCCTGAAAAAGCTGAGCAAGTTCGACTCAACACCTTGGCTGTCTTGCTTGTCAATGATTACATGCAAATGCTGGGCATGCCTACAGATTTAAAAGCCTCAGACAGCTGGAACCCTATCATACGCCTGTTAGCTAATGTGGCAGACTTGGAAGTATCCGGTATCGGTCGTATCGAATGCCGACCGATCAAAGTCCAAGATTCCGTCTGCCATATTCCCCCGGAAGTTTGGTGTGATCGGATTGGCTATGTAGTTGTTCAGATTGATGAACGATCGTCGGAGGGGACAGTGTTAGGATTTACTCCAACTGCTGATACCGAAGAGTTACCCATTAGCCAACTACAACCTGTTGATGATTTAATCGATCACTTCCATCAACCTATCTCACAGGTAGTCCAAAGAACAAAGGTAAACTTGAGTCAATGGTTAAACAATGTGGTTGAAACTGGTTGGCAAACTCTCGAAAGCTTGGAAAACTTTTTAAACCCACCCGAACCAATGTTCGCTTTCCGCTCTGTTGGTCTAGAGTCAACTGAAGCATTACCCCTAGAGGAAAATCTTGATGTGGGGATTAGGCGGGCTAAGTTGATTGACTTAGGGCTATTGCTAGCGGGTTCCCCCGTGGCTTTGGTGGTGGAACTTGTCCCAGAATCTGAACTCAAGCAAAATATTCGCCTCAAGGTATATCCCACTGGCAGTAAAACCTATTTGCCTCCCCACCTCACACTCACTGTGCTGGATGCATCCGGAACAGTGTTTCTCGAAGCCCAAGCCAGACAAATCGATAATTACATTCAATTGCAGTTCAGTGGTGTACCAGGAGAGCAATTTAGTGTCGAAGTTGCCCTTGACGATGCCAGGATTATTGAGGATTTTACCATCTGAACCCGTACCGTGGTCTACCGCCAATCTAAGAATTACCGAATTTAGCCATCGACACACCACTGAAAGCGTTATAATTCAAAGTCCTTCAGATTACGGGGATAGATCGGTTATCTGGTGTCTTTTTTGAGATCAGTTTTGAGATCAGTCAGTGGTCAATCCTAAGGCACCGATACACCCTCTATAAACCTCTATCAACCTCTATAAATAGGTAAAATGAGGGGACAAATCACATCTGCAACACAAGTGATCCATGACCAATGACCAATAACACGCGCAGTATTGGGAAATTAGTTGTCTTAAAGATAGGAAATGGTTGTTTTGACCAAGGGTTTCCAGTCACTTTACAGATTTTGGAAGAGGGCAAAAGCCCTTTGTTGGAAATCACTGGCAGGCTACCTCCTGCTCCTGAAATTCTGCAATCGTGCCAAAGTTGGACAACGAGTTATCACAGTTTGGGGTTACGTTCCCGTCTAGAAGCATCAGTGGTACAAGTGACCAATGTATCTAAACTGGAACGGTGCTACAATGCTGCCCAAGT
>NZ_JAAHHU010000140.1:0-13947 GCF_010672095.1 Moorena sp. SIO3I6
AGTCAATTGGTGAGGCCAATTGGGTTGACCCTGCGATCGCAGAAAATCTCGTAACGAGGAATGAACTTTGACTTCAATCAAACTAGCATTCAACGGCTTTGCCTCGTTAAACTGAGCAATGAGCACTAATACTGTGATCTTAAATCATGTCTTGGGCAAAAATCGTGAAAGACTAGACGACCATAGATGGGATTAGGCTGCATCGAAGCCAGAGGTAGTAGCTCAGACTTTTCCTCATTTCCCAGTAACTATTGACATCACCCTATTACCCTTGCTAGGGTAGTACCAGTAAAAAGAAATTGCCAAATTTTTCATGGCTTAGCCGCAAAGAGACATGTTCAGCCCCAGCTATTACTTTTATTTTTGGTTTAGCGAGGTTCACCGGAGGTGAGGATAGTTCCATATGGAACCCCCCGGTGGACCGCAGCAATATAATCTGCGGTCCTTTGTTTTTTTAGGCAAAGCAGCGACAAGAGCAAGAGATGACCACCTACCTTTACAGCGTTTACGGCTTTTACTTTTTTTGGCCCAGAAATCGTTCCGGGTAGTTAGGTCGTGCCAAGCTTTCACAGCAACCCGGAACCCTCAAGGAACCGGGTTTTTTTTATGTCTATATCTCTAACTAAGGAGTCCATAACCATGTTGAACGCTAAACTAGCACTAGCTACTAACCCCAATCACCAAACCATCGTTAGACTCTCAGAACAAGTTGTCTTCGGTGGCTCAGAACTGGTGATTATTGGTGGTCCATGTACCGTAGAAAGTCACGCCCAGATGGAAACAGTGGCTACTAAACTCAAAGCTGCCCCGGTACAAGCGTTGCGGGGAGGTGCGTTCAAACCGCGCACCTCCCCGTACTCTTTCCAAGGGCTAGGACTAGCAGGACTAGAAATTTTGTCTGATATCCGCAGGCGTCACCAAATCCCAGTAGTGACGGAGGTGATGTCGATTGGGCAAATTGAATCTATTGCTACCCACGCTGATCTGCTTCAGGTAGGTAGTCGCAATATGCAAAACTTTGACTTACTCAAAGCCTTGGGTAAGCAAGACTTGCCGATACTGCTAAAGCGGGGACTAGCTGCTACTGTTGAGGAATTCGTCATGGCAGCGGAATATATCCTCACTCACGGTAACTCTCAGGTGGTGTTGTGTGAACGAGGTATTCGCAGTTTCGATAACTATACCCGCAATATCTTAGATTTAGGAGCAGTAGTAGCACTCAAGCAGTTGACTCACTTGCCGGTGATTGTAGACCCTTCCCATGCTGTGGGTAAGCGGGAATTAGTGGCACCTCTGGCAAAAGCTGCAGTGGCAGCTGGTGCAGATGGACTGATTATTGAATGTCACCCGGAACCAGAAAAATCTGTTTCTGATGCTAGACAGGCGCTTTCCATCGAAGCAATGGTGGATTTGGTTCATAGCTTAAAGCCGATAGCAGCAGCAGTGGGACGACAGATTGCAGAACCTGTCACTCTTCCGGAGTTAGCGATTGACCTTGGCCAAAAGGCCACGCTACGCGAACGGTCACGCTACGCGAACGCATCTTAATCTATAGTGCTACTTGAAGTGGAATAGGGAACTTCGGACAAGGGAACAGGGAATGATTGAGCGTGGTCTTATAGCGCTGCATCGCTCTTTCCTACTGTTACCTGTTCCCTATTCCCTGTTCCCTATTCCCATCAATCCTAGTTTCACATCTTAAATGAAAATGCTAGATTAGCCATCAATCTCCTAGCATCTGCAATTTATATAAACTAGCGTACAATCCGTTTTGCTCTAACAATTCCTCATGGCTTCCCGACTCTACTAACTCTCCTCGCTTTAGTACCAGAATCCGGTCTACATTACGGATAGTGGACAGTCGGTGGGCAATAATAATTGCAGTCCGCTGTTGTAACAGCCGTTCCAAAGCTTCTTGAATCAGAGCTTCGGTAGCCACATCTAAACTAGCTGTTGCCTCATCGAGTACCAAGATTTGGGGGTTACGAATTGCAGCACGAGCAAAGGCTAACAATTGTTTTTGGCCAGCAGACAGATTAGTGCCTCGCTCTCTGAGCTGGGTATCGTAGCTTTGGGGCAGTTTTTCGATAAAGCTAGCCACGTTAGTCACCTCCGCTGAGGTTTTAATTGCCTCAATGGAGTAGGTTTCTCCTAAGGAAATATTACTCTTAACATCACCAGCAAAAAGAAATCCCTCCTGAAGGATGACTCCGATGTGGCGTCGTAGTTCTGCTTGGGGTAAATCCCGAATATCAATCCCATCTACGAGAATTCGCCCTTGGCTTGGTTCATAGAGGCGGCACAGCAACCGAATAATGGAACTTTTACCTGCACCGGTTGGACCAACTAAAGCAACTTTTTCCCCTGGATGAATGGTAAAGTGCAAGTCTTTGAGAACATATTCATCTTCCTTGTAAGCAAACCAAACATATTCAAAGCAAATCTCTCCGTTTAGGGTTGACGGTTTAAGGTTCAAGGGTTGTTCAGTATAACCATTGCTGAAGGATAAGTTAGAAGAGTGATGGGCTAGATCACCATTCAAGCTGCTTGGAGGCTTTATCGGTAAATCTCCAGATTGTTTCCGGTCTTGTTTCCCTCCCTCAAACTCTGGAGAACTTGCCACCTGCAAGCGTCTGACCTGCAAGCCTTCGGGGTCACGAATTTCAATAGTTTCATTCATGATGTCACTAATGCGCTCAATGGCAGTGAAACCAGCTTGGAGCATAGTGAATTTTTCGGAAAACCGACGCAAGGGGTCAAATAGCCGCTGAGCATAGAGGATAAAGGCCGACAAATCACCAAAACTCAGGTGATCTTTGAGGATAAAATGACCACCGCTCCACAATACTGCTGCGATCGCTACCAGGGAAATCCACTCTAGGGTTGCTGAAATCGCTGAATCGTGAAAGATGGTTTTGTCTACTTCAGTGATGTATTTTTGGTTAACCGTGCGAAACATCTCGGCATTGTATTGTTCACGGCGAAACAGTTGCACAATATTAATGCCAGAGATGTTTTCTTGCAGCATCGCGTTTAGGGAGGAAAGTTCTTCCCTAGATTTGTAGTTAGCTTTGCGATATTGTTTCTGGAAGTAAATAATAATAGCAGTCACTGGCAAGAGCATTACCACTAAGATCGATGCCAGTTGCCATTGCACCAAAAACATGGTAGCAGCAATGACTATCATGGATAGTAAATCACCCACGATGCCAATGGCACCGGTGGAAAAGACATCCCCTAGGGCTTCCACATCGCTAGTGAGCCTGGTAATCAATTTCCCCACTGGTGTGCGGTCAAAAAATCGCACCGCTAGGGAGGTGACGTGCTCAAATAGGTCTTCCCGGATAGCAGCAGTGATTTTCTGACCTATCTTCACCACCACGAATCCCTGAAGCCCAACGAACACTAACCGGATTAGTATGGTTAATAGTAGTATAGTGATCAGAATATTGAGGCTCTGTGATAGGGAGCGCTCTAATAGGAAAGACCAAGTTCGCTCTTCTTGACGAATTAAAGAGATTACCTGACCGACAATTAAGGGTTGAATGGCACTTGCTACGGACAGGGGTATCAATAAAGTAATTGCAATCAATAGCGGGCCTTTGCTGCGACGGGCGTAGGGGACTAGGCGTAGGAAAAGTCTCCAGTCGTTCTCTTGCGTTCGCATTGTTGGAGCTGCCTGTTTACCTGGTGATCTGCTGGTCATCTAACCCTAGGGGTGTTAATTTGGTGAACAATATGGTAGCGCAAATAAAATTGAGAGTGGTTTGAGTGAACCACGAAAACCCAAAGAACGGGAAGGACGATCGGCGGTTAAACTATAGGAGGATTGTCTCGATTGCTAAATTCTGAGGGTGGGCGATCGCTACTCCAAGCCCACCATACATAGCCACACTTACATTGATAAAACTCTTGCCACTTCCGGCGGTGGTCTTCACCCATCACTGGTGAGGAGCGATTAATCCAAACCTTCTCAGCTTCTAGAACAGATGCTCGACAACTAGGACAGCAGAACTCCAAGGCATGGGTGGCTGATTTGGTCCACTGAGGCGGTAAGGGGGCAAAAGCATCCATATATATAGCAATCCTCTGGGGGTCTCGGGGGGTAATAGTTAGCAATAGTTACGTTAATTTGGGATTCTTGATTTCCCTGAGACTATTTTAGGGGTTGTACCATCTAGAAATTGCCCTGAATCGGATATTGATATAGCTGAATGCTTGACGCAGTATATTGATATAGCGTAGCGCATTCAGCTATCAGCTAATGCGCTACAGATGGTGCTACTTGAGGTGCTATCAGCTTATGGGCTATGGGCAGGGTAATCCCAGCTATTTTGTATAAATTGTACTTGACAAAACAGACGTGGGCGCAGGGGTTTGCTTTGGCTAAAGTCCCACTAGACCAGATTTGGTTTTCCCGTATTCGGTCTTTAAAGTGTAGAACCTGATCTGTTTGGTTTTCACACAGATGTGTCAGGCAGTCAGGTCTAGGAGAGCCGTAATAAGGTTTCATCTGAGGCCTTATTACGGCTCGCCAATGAGCGTCGGCAGGCTATGCAAAAAAGGGTTAAAACTCGTGAAATAAGGCGAGCCTGTCTTACGGTAACTATCGCCAAAGGCGCGCTTGGCCGTAGGCCACGCCAAAGGCGAACGCGAACAAACCACTCTCTTACGGTAACTTCAAAGAAGTGCTCGGTTTTTATAAATTAAGCTAACTATCAATAAATTCTGGTTATTCCAATTATTTATATCGATAGCTAAATAGATTTTTTGCTGTTTAATAAATGTTTGATATAGCCATTATCTAATAATTGTAACCCACATTGTTTTGATTGGAAATCTTGGTAGCGATGCAGCAAGGGAACAGGGGAGGCAGCGCGGTCTTGGGGGTTCCCACGGGGCTTACAAGGTGCGGACGCAGGTTCCGCACACAGACCCTCCCCATGAGCGACTGCCGTGCTTTCTCCCATGAGCGACTGCATCAAGACAATGACAAAAATCTCTGTAACTTTTGAAAATTGATGTAAATTTACTAGGAAAAGGTAAAGATTAAGCATTTTTTTTGAGTTGAACATTATTGAGATATTGTCCAATAATTACGACAAGGTATAGCGCTACGCGCAAGTCAGAAGTCAGAAGTCAGAAGTCAGAAGTAAGCTATGACTAAGTTTCGGAGTTTAGGAATGTCCTAATCTTAATGCGTAGTGCTATAAACAAATAATAATTGAGATTCGTCAAGGATATTTTTTAGATGTTTTTGTTCTAATTCTGGGCTCATTATAACTTGATAGGTCGTATTGACAATTTATGACCTATCTTTTTTTACCATAATTCGCTCAATTTAATATAGCTCAAGGGTTACGGGGCGCTTGTCGCCCCTCCAGTGTGACAAGCCAAAATAAAAGATAAAAAACTAATAATCAGGATTACCGACTTCTAGAAAAGGCAATTATCACAAGAAGCAGAACGGCGTGGTTAGAAGTTTCCGTAGAAGAGGGTAGCCTTTATAGTTTGAGGTTCTTGCGCAAAAGGGTTAAAAATTGTTAATTAAGGCTACCCTCTTCAAGGATTCGTCTCCGGAATGACTCAGTCAGAGTTAATTAGAAGTTTGATTGCTCGCTTTCCTTATCCGAGAGACCCTGTGCAAAATTCATCCCACATCTCAATGCTACGCCATGAGTGTGGGATGAATTTTGCCGGAAGCTAATTTGGTAATTAACAGCCAACCCCCAACAAAAAACCATCAGTTAGGTAAAATTAGATGGTTAACAGCTTGCTCGATAGGTAAAGCGTGAAACCTCTAAAAGAGTTCTGTCTAAGTGTTGTTGATCGCGAATTGATGCCAACTGCACTGAGGGTGGCTTTGGTGGTTGGCTCAGTTCTGTTTGTGATCAATCATGGTTCTGCTCTCCTAAAAGGGCAGATGAATCGAGAGCGATGGATTTCAGGGGGTTTAACCTATATAGTTCCCTACTTGTTGACACTGGTTAATCACGATCATAGTCATGTCAAAACCCTGCTTCTGGTACAATGGCCAGCTAATTGAGGGCAACTTCCTAAGCCTGACCATTGATGAGCCAGGATTTATCTATGGCGCTACAGTTTTTACGACCTTACGAGTTTACCATCAGTCATTAGAACATCCACTAACCCATTGGACTAATCATTGCCATCGCCTGCAATCGAGTCTACAAGCATTTGGTTGGCAACAGCCGGATTGGGAGCAATTGCGCCAAGGAGCACAATCACTGATCACCCTTTACCCAGTGCTGAGAATTAGCCTATTCCCCGATGGACGAGAATTGATTATGGGTCGTCCTCTGCCAGCCAATTTAGCCCAGTGGCAAGAACAGGGTATCACTGCTTGGGTAGCCCAGTCCCCCTCTGTAAAATTTCATCGCTGCTTACCTACTCACAAGACCGGGAATTACCTATCTCCATGGCTGGCGAAGCAAATGGCGCAAAATATGGGAGCACAGGAAGGGATTCTGGTAGATAATCACGGGAATTGGCTGGAAACTAGTACAGGTAACTTATGGGGATGGAGAGATGGTCACTGGTGGACACCACCAGTGGAAGCTGGAATTTTACCGGGTGTGATGCGATCGCATTTAATTCAGTGGCTGACTTGCCAAAATCAGAGAGTTCGTGAGGAACCTTGGTCACCCGAGTTGGTAGGACAGTTGGATGCGATCGCATACACTAACTGCGTGGTGGAAGTTGTTCCCATTCACCGGGTCATTCAAGGCAATTCTGAACGAGTTTATGACCCACTACACCCAGTTTTCCAAGACTTACGTAAGGTTAAATATTAAGTCTTAAGTATTAAATATAGCAGTTTTCAATTGTGTTAGATCCAAAATTTTTGGATTTTAGGGAACAGGGAATAGGGAACAGGGAATAGGGAACAGGGAATAGGGAAAAAATCCTGTGTACCTCATAAGTATGGAAAACGCTATATTAACTGTTAATTGACGAACAACTTCCTACTCTGTTTATTGATCAGGGGTTGCCTTACATTAGCTGAGAGCTCAATGCTATTCGCGTAGCACCTCAAGTAGCGCATTAGCTGACTGCATACCTTTAGTCTAAGCTTGAGACGTTCAAAGTAGTTTTTTTTACGGTATCTAGCGGTTTTTATCCTAATGAGGTACACAGGATTTTTTCCCTTTTCTTTCTTCTGACTTTACTGCTCGGAAGTTCCTGCTCCCTATAAACCCAAAAAATTGTACCTTACTAGCTTAAAAACCGCTAGATACCCAATGATTATTATCAAAAATTTAATTAGGTATGGATAAATATACTTATCCTGCTATCTGTTGATAATTGTTTGGTAGCTAAAAAAATCTCTGCAATTACAATTACCAAGTTTTTAATTTGGTGCTTTATGATTCAAGCAATAGATTAGATTTATATTCGGTAAATTTTATGATATAGCTATAATAAAAATACGTATTTATACGGTAAATTAATTCATCAAAATTGTGTAAATTCAAGACATATATTCAGAATTACAAGACAAGTTTCGGAAGAAATATATCAACATGGCCCCTAGAAGGTCTGGGAGATAATATCTCGGTATGCCCTACTCAATGGTTTTGGTCTGGCTCAATTTTCTCATAGAAACTGTCCCAATTAGCGATACAGATAGAGCAATGAGTGGTACCTATGACCTACAGTTAGTTGTTCTATCCATTGCTATCGCCTCGATTGTGACCTATACGGTGCTCATTCTAGCTAGACAAGTAAAAACCTCACAAAAGAGTAACCGTAAAGGTTGGCTGATTGGTGGGGCAATGATCATGGGAGTTGGGATTTGGTCAATACACTTTTTGGGAATGCTAGCATTCCGGTTCCCAATCCCCATCACTTATGATATGCCGATGGTACTGCTTTCTTACTGGGTAGCAGTGCTAATATCTGGTGCCGTACTCTATAGTGTCAGCCGCATCACCAACCTCAGACATTTAATGGTGGGCAGTGTGGTAATGGGATTAGCGATCGCATCCGTACCCTACCTGCTGATCGCTGCCATGGGAATACCAAGGCTGATTCACTACAACCTCCTTTTAGTTGCCCTATCCGTTGTTATAGCCAGCTTGACATCCTTTTTCATCTTGTGGCTATCCTTTGATTTGGGGGTAGGAACTAGAAAAGTCCTTAATTGGTGGAAGCTTTGCTGGGCAGTGATCCTGGGATTAGCCATTACCTCTGTACACTATACAACCATGATGGCAGCCAAGTTCCCCGTTACTCCACCATTAGACACTGGGTTTTCTCCAACATTAAATACTTCGGTAGTAACAAGCACAATCGGGATAACTAACCTAATCATCTTCAGCCTCACCTTACTTGCCTCATATTACGAGCAGAAAACGAGTAAAGCACTGCAAGCTCTTAGACAAGAAGCATTGCAAGAGAGCGAAAGGCTATTCCGAACCGTGATTCGAGAAATGCAGGTCGGGGTATTGCTATTCGAGGCAAAAACCGAATTCATGCTCTTTAATCAAGCGGCTCTGGATATACTGGGCTTCACCGAAAGTGAATTGTTGGATAAAAGTCCTTTTGGTTCGGATTGGACTATCATTCACGAAGACACCACTCCATTCCCCACCGAAAGTCGTCCTATCCAACAGGCAATTAGCACCCATAAACTGGTAAGAAATGTGGTTATGGGTGTCCACAATCAAGCGACTAAAGATTGGGTATGGTTACTAGTGAATGCAGATCCCCAGGTGGGGGTGGATGGGTTAGTAGAGCAAGTCATTTGTACCTTTAGTGATATCACCAATCGCAAGCGAGCCGAGGAAGCGCTGCGGCAAGCTGAAGCGAATTACCGTAGCATTTTTGAGAATTCAGTAGAGGGCATCTATCAGATTACACCCGATGGGCGCTTTATTAGTGCCAATCCAGCCTTAGCGCGAATCTATGGCTATTCTTCCCCAGAAGAACTAGTGGAGTCGATTACGAACGTCTCAAAACAAATTTATCTGGACACTGAGGCTCGTAACGAGTTTACTAACAGAATCGCGGAAAATGGTGCTGTATCATCCATTGAGGCTCAGGCTTATCGCAAAGATGGTAGTGTAATCTCGATTTTGGAAAATGTGCGCCCTGTCCGAGACACTAATGGGAATTTGCTCTACTACGAAGGCTCTGTGGAAGACATTACCGAACGCAAGCGAGTTGAACTGGCCTTGCTGGAGAGAGAGGAGCAGTATCGGTCAGTGGTGGAAAATGTGCAAGAGGTTATTTTCCAAACCGATGGGCTTGGGGTGTTGACCTTTCTCAATCCAACTTGGACAGAAATGACGGGCTTTTCTGTAGCAGATAGCATTGGTACTAACTTTATTGATTATCTCCATCCTGATGATCGTCAAACTAACATAGAACTGTTTCAATCCCTAATTACCCACAAACAGGAGTATTATCAGCAGGAACTAAGGTATATTACCAAGGATGGGGGCTCAGGCTGGCTCGAAATTCATGCCCAATTAACCCTAGATCCTGACAATAGTATCACAGGGACTTCTGGCACTATCCAAGATATTACAAATCGTAAATTAACCGAGTCACATCTGAAAGAAAGTGAAAAACAACTGCGTCAAGTGATTGATTTAGTGCCTCATTTCATTTACGCCAAGAACCGAGATGGAGAGTTTCTTCTAGCTAACAAAGCAGTTGCGGAAGCTTATGGTACGACAGTAGATGAGTTACTATACCATCGGGATGAAGATTTTCCTCAATCTTTCCTAAAATCATTCCAGTTTAGAGAGGCGGATTTGCAGGTATTGGAAAGTGGAGAACCGACACACCTTCCAGAAGAGACGATCATCTATCCCGATGGAGAAAAGCGTATCATCCAAACTACCAAAATTCCCTTCTCCTTAGCAATTTCCCACATGCCAGCGGTATTAAGTGTATCGATTGATATATCTGAGCAAAAGCAAGCCGAGCAAGCATTACACCAGCAACTGACTCGTGTAATGCTACTCAAACAGGTGACCCAAGAAATCCGCCAAAGTTTAAAAACTAAACAAATTTTTCAGACCACCGCCACACAAATTGGTCAAGTGTTTCAGGTCAATCGTTGCACCATTCATACCTATGTTTCCCAACCCTATCCTCGCATTCCTACAGTTGCTGAGTATTTAGAAAAGGGTTATCTATCGATACTGGATTTAGAAATTCCGATTCTGGGGAATCCTTATTTAGAGCAGTTGTTAGTCCAAGACCGAGCCATCAGTTCCCCTAATGTTTACCAAGACCCCCTTCTGAAACCGATGATCCCAATATGTCGGCAGATTGGAGTCAAATCCATGTTGGTAATTCGTACTTCCTATCAGGGGGAACCGAATGGTGTGATTGGAATACATCAGTGTGATGAATTTCGTCAGTGGAGTCTGGATGAAATTGAGTTACTCGAAGCCGTGGCTGACCAAGTAGGGATTGCTATTGCTCAGGCTCACCTGCTTGAGCAAGAAACCCGCCAACGAGAGCAATTGACTGAGCAAAATTTTGCCCTAGAGCAAGCTAGAAGAACTGCCGAAGCGGCCACTCAGGCAAAAAGCGAATTTCTGGCAACCATGAGCCATGAAATCCGCACTCCGATGAATGCTGTGATTGGCATGACAGGTTTGCTACTGGATACAGATCTAACGTCCCAGCAACGAAACTTTGTGGAAACGATCCGCAATAGTGGGGATAGTTTACTCACCATCATTAATGATATTTTGGATTTTTCCAAAATTGAGTCTGGAAAGCTGGAGTTAGAAGAACAACCGTTTAATCTGATCACTTGCATTGAGGAATCCCTAGACTTGTTGGCAGCAAAAGCAGCTGAGAAAAAATTGGAGTTAGCCTATCTATTCCATCCCAACACTCCACCCATGATTGTGGGAGATGTGACTCGGCTGCGCCAAATTCTAGTTAATTTGTTGGGGAATGCGATTAAATTCACCGATATCGGGGAAGTATTACTTTCTGTAACCGCCCGAGAAGTGAGCACAGGGGAATGGGTTGATGGCAAAGAAAAAGAACAAAGCAATACTGCTAACTACTCCTACCCGTTGGCGTCTGGTTCTGACTACGGAAAACATTACTCTTTGAGTTTCCCTACTCTACCCAATGGAAACTACTACACTCTACAAGGAGGATTTGACCAGACGGGCTATATTAACGGCTATATTAACGGGGTCAGGGGAGCGAACGGAACACAGAACAATACGAGAGACAACACCAGAGTATTTTTACCGCCTCAGCCCCAGATTTCTTCCCGCAACCCTAACACCACCAGATTTTGTCCTCCTTCCACCCAATCCTCAATCTACGAAATCCAATTTGTGGTCAAGGATACTGGCATCGGCATTCCTGAGGATCGGATCGACCGCCTGTTCCAGTCCTTCTCTCAGGTGGATTCCTCCACATCTCGCCAATATGGAGGCACAGGTCTTGGTCTGGCCATTTGTCAACGGCTCACCACCATGATGGGTGGCAAAATTTGGGTAGAGAGTCAAGTTGGTCAAGGCTCTAAATTTTATTTCACTGTATTGGCTAAACAGCCTGATCCGATCGAGGAACCTAACCTGCCAGTATCTCAGCCATTGTTAGAAGGAAAGCGGCTGCTGATTGTGGATGATAGTGCGACCAACCGCACGATTATCTCCGAGCAAGCCAAGTCTTGGGGTATGCTTACCCAGACAGCAGCATCAGGTAGAGAAGCTCTCGATTGGCTCAGTCAGGGGGATAAATTTGACATTGCCATTCTTGATGGGTATATGCCTGAGATGGATGGTTTTACCCTAGCAACGAAAATCCGCCAGCAGTCTGAGGGTCAAGCCTTGCCCTTGGTAATGCTGAGCTCAATGAGTCAATCAGATACAAAGCATCATCAGAGTCAGCTAGATATTGCAGCTGTTTTAAACAAGCCTATTAAGCAATCTCAGCTTTACGATGTTTTGACCCAGGTGATGAGCGGACAGCCGATCAAGATTAAGCGCACACCTGCTCAACACCTAAAACTTGACACCGAAATGGCGCAAAAGCATCCTTTGCGGATTTTGTTGGCTGAAGATAATATCGTTAACCAGCAGTTAGCCCTGCAATTGTTGAAACGGATGGGGTACCGGGCTGATGTCGCGGGTAATGGATTAGAAGTACTCCAAGCTCTGAGTCGTCAGCCCTATGACCTGGTTTTGATGGATGTCCAAATGCCGGAAATGGATGGCTTAACTGCGACGCAACAGATTTGTGAACAATGGCCAGCTCATTCACGCCCCTGGATTATTGCCATGACTGCTAATGCCATGGAAGGGGATCGACAAATGTGCCTGAGTGCAGGAATGGATGATTACATTAGTAAGCCGATCCAGGTACCAGAGTTAGTCCGTGCCTTGAGTCAAGGTCGGCACCATCGTGAACTTACCAAGCCAGTAGTAGCTGATCAAGCTGTTGACTTTTCGGTTTTGCAATCCTTGCTCGACAGTATCGGAAAAGGGGGGGCGGAATGCTTGCTTGGTTTGATTGAAATTTACTTAAAAGATACTCCGAGGTTAGTAAAAAACATGGCTCAAGCAATTATTGAAGAAGATCCAAAAGCCATGGAAATTGCGGCTCACACATTAAAGTCTAGTAGCGCTACCCTAGGGGGGATAAATCTATCCAAACTGTGTCAGAAACTGGAAAGTCTGGGGAGGTCGGACACTATCACTGGAGCAGCGGAAATTTTTGCCCAGCTTGAGTCTGAATACCAAAAAGTCAGAGCAGGACTGACCGAGAGTGCTAAGAAAATTGAACAACAATCCTTCAGCCCAGTCCTCACCCATAATGTATGATTTTTCGTAAACTATTGCCTCTAAAAAGGCGAATATAAACGACCTTCTCGCAGCTGTACTACTGGCTGATTGGAGATTCTGACTAAGTTTTCATCATGAGTTGTGACAATAACTGTAGTGCCTAGGTGATTGAGTTTCCTGAGAATGTTTAATACCTGCCAAGAATTGTCGGGATCCAGGTTACCTGTTGGCTCATCAGCTAATATCAAGGGCGGTGTACTAACAATGGCACGAGCTAGACTTACCCGTTGTTGTTCTCCTCCTGAAAGTTGCTCTGGAAAACAGTTGGCTTTGTCTTGCAAACCCACTAATTTAAGGGTTGGTGTTAGGCGTCGCTTAATTTCTTTGCGAGTGAAACTCTGTGCCCACAGAACAAAAGCGATATTCTCTGACACAGTTCGCTTGGGAATTAGTTTGTAGTCCTGAAAAACAATCCCTAGGCGACGGCGTAGGAATGACAAGCGATCGCCTCGTAATTGCCCAACATTGATTTGATCGACAAATACTTTCCCTTGGGTGGGGCGCTGTTCACCATAGAGTAACTTTAGCAATGTGGATTTACCAGCACCAGAAGGCCCTGTGATAAATAAAAAGTCCCCTGACTTGACTTCTAGATTGACGTTAAACAAACCTCGGTTGTTGGGATAGGTTGTTGTCACTCCTTGTAATTTGATTATCGCTTTCTGGGTCATTAGGGATTAGGGAAAGATAGGGAAGTGTGGGGAGATGGGGAGATGGGGAGATGGGGAGATGGGGAGATGGGGAGATGGGGAAATGGGGAAATGGGGAGTCAGATGAGGGACTGGTATTCCACGAGGCTGAGAAGGTGCTGAGGCAAGCCTTAGCACACAGCCGCTCCCCAACGAGCGTTCGCGTAGCGTGGCCTACGGCCAATCGCCAAAGGCGATGAAGCAAAGCTTCCGCGCTTATGCGATCGCATCAAGATAATACTCGACAATACTCATGTTGTCAGGTGTATTGATTCAGGTGCAACATTTAACCTGTACAAACCTACTCACAAGCAGATAGGACGATGGTATAGCATTAGTTTTAACTAATGGTTGTTGCCGACAAAGCAATGCCAAAAGCATTGCGCTATTTTTATTAATGGAGG